>JBAXTB010000247.1:0-8699 GCA_037130425.1 Bacteroidota bacterium | reverse complement strand
TCCCAGGCGTCGTCCAATTTGCGTTGTTCGCGCAGGGTTTTATTCAAAATGGACTTGTATAATTCCTCGTCGTAGATCACCTTGTTTTTATTGTCGGCCGCCATCCGAAGCATATCAGCCAGCATCATTTGATCGCTCAGGGTATCGCGCAGAATAAACGATACATCGCCGAATCCTTTTTCAAGCAGGAATTTTTGCGCCCGCCGCAACGAATTGATACTTTTTGAAACGACTAAGCATTTTTTTTCGTTTGCCAGCGCATTAATGGTGAGTGCCGAAATAAGATAGGTTTTTCCGGTTCCGGAGGCGCCTTCCACTACTGTCAGCGCGTTGCGTTGCATGGCGTGTAGAACGGCGCGTTGGGAAGGATCGAGGGCCAGAAGCGAAAACGAATGTCCCCAGGCATCGGCATCAGAAGCCAAATCAGGCGCTACCACCGGCGGTTGGGTAATCGTAGTTCTTGGCAAAGTTGGGAAAACGCCCATGACGGCAGCCCAACTTAAACGACCTTTCATTATATAAGCCTGGGCTTCTTCTATGGTCGGCGCCGATTGAACGCTCAGGGGAAGCCCGTCTTCCTCCAGTCCCAAAAGCAATCGAACCCCTTCGCATATTTCAGACAAAGCCCGTGCATTCAGGTTTTTTTGTTCCGACAATTGCTGGGCGCGGGTCGAAAAATCGGTACCATGCAGGGCGTCAAGCAGGTGAAAGAACGGATAATTAGGCGTAACTAAGTGATTTTCATTGCGTTGCACCAGCCACATATCCGTATTTTGCGCATGAGGCTCCAGTTGAAATTGCCAAAGAAACAAGGGCGCATTCACATCATAGCCCCCCAAACGCGCAATGACGTAAGGATAACCGATGGCTAAGTTCTTGGTGCCAAACACCCGCTCGCGATTGCGCGATTCAAAATAAAAATGTGTAAGTCGTTCATTACCAGGGTGACTTACCTGTAAAGGCAACTCAAAACTGCGGTTATCAACCAGTTCATGCACGCAGCGAATGGCGAATTCGCTTTCAAGGCCCACAAGGTCGGTTCTGGTTTGAGCATCCGGAAGCGCATGAAGCCACGTTAAAGCGGCGTCGCTGTAAGATGTTGCATGTTGATTGAAAGGAGCGTCGGCGGACGGTATTGCATTATTCGTATGGTCAGGCATATCATTTAAGGAATATAAACCGCTGGATTAAATGCGTCGGGTAAAACATAATTATTTGACAATAAATTGTTTGCATGTGCAAATAACGTCAGAATACCCCGCTTGGTTTTTCATATTCATACGCAAAAGAAGCAATTTTTACAACGCCAAACAGGATGCCTGATTAAATTTTATTTCAAACAGCATAAAATATCATTTTAGAAGCAGTATCTTTGCACCCGCGCCGGGCGACCAGCTCCTGCAAAACCTCCCCAGGGCAGAAATGCAGCAAGGATATGTGGTCGTAGCGGTGTGTTCGGCGCTTTTTCAGTAACTCCATAAATTTGCGAGGCAACTGCAAGGACTTTTTAACAAAAATGACCTGCACCTGTCTCGCAAATTTTATTTTATACGCTAAAGCAATTAGGTGTGAACGGTCAAAATTATCCGCACAAAACCTGTTGCGGCGGCGTATAGCCAACAGGCTGCTTCTTTTTTCACTTTAAATATCATTTTCCTATGCTTTTCTTTGTCGATACTGCCAACCTCGATCACATCCGCGAAGCCGCTGAACTGGGTATTTTGGATGGCGTGACTACCAATCCTTCCCTAATGGCCAAAGAAGGTATTACGGGTGAAAAAGACGTTCTGAAACATTATCAGACCATTTGCGATATTGTAGGCCCCGGAAAAGACGTAAGCGCCGAAGTGATTGCGACCGATTTTAAAGGCATGGTGGCAGAAGGCAAACAATTGGCCGAACTACACGATAATATTGTCGTAAAGGTTCCGATGATTAAAGAAGGCATCAAAGCCATCGCGCATTTCACCGAACTTGGCATCAAAACCAACTGTACGCTGGTGTTTTCGGCAGGCCAGGCAATTCTGGCGGCAAAAGCAGGCGCTACGTACCTCAGCCCCTTCATCGGCCGCGTAGACGATATTTCCTGGGACGGTATTGCGCTCATCAAGGAAATTTATGAAATTTACGACATTGCAGGCTACGAAACAGCCATTTTGGCCGCCAGTATCCGCACACCGCTGCATATCGTACAGGCCGCTAAAGCAGGCGCCGACGTGGTTACCTGCCCTTTGAGCGCAATCTTGGGCCTGTTTAACCACCCGCTTACCGACATCGGTCTGGAAAAATTCTTAGCCGATCACAAAAAAGCAAATAGCTAGTAAATGGAAGATATCCGCCTGAATTTAGACCGCGATATTGTTTTTTTCGATGTTGAAACCACCGGTCTGAATGTGGTTCGGGATCGGATTATTCAAATCGCGCTGGTTAAAATATTTAAAAGCGGCAAACCCGACGCCGAACTGATGACCCTGATTAATCCGGGCATTCCGATTTCGGAAGAGTCGATGCAAATTCACGGCATTACGCCGAAAGACCTGGCAAACAAGCCTGTTTTTCAGCAATTGGCCCAAAAAATATGGGACTTTATTGGAGACGCCGATTTGGCCGGGTACAATTCCAACCGCTTTGACGTGCCCATGCTTATGGAAGAATTTGCAAGGGTCGGGATGGAATTTGACATCAGCAAGCGGCGTTTGATCGATGTTCAGCGTATCTTTTACAAGATGGAACCGCGCACCCTGAAGGCAGCCTACCGTTTTTACTGCGGCAAGGAACTCACGGATGCGCACGATGCGCTCGCGGATGTGCGCGCAACCCTCGATGTATTTAAGGGACAGCTGTCAAATTACGATGGCAAAGACTTGATTGACGAAGACGGTAATGTGATTCCGGCGCCTATCAAAAATGACATGCAGGCGCTGCATACGTTCACCAACGACCTGAACTTCTTAGACGCTACGCAAAAACTGAAGGTTCAAAACGATGGTAAAGTGGTGTTCAACTTTGGGAAATATGTTGGGCAGGATGTAAAAGAAGTGCTTTCAAAAGACAAAAACTACTATTTCTGGATTCTGGAAAAAGAGTTTTCTTCGCAGGTAAAGCAACTTGTGAAGCAAATGATGAAAGAGATTGAAAAAGGAAAATAGCGGGCTTATTTCGTATTCATCTTAACTGATATTGCCGTGCGTTTTTTATTTTTTTTATTATTAACTTCTTGTATTACAACGGGTTGCTATACCCCGGTGCCAGGTTGTCAGGATATCGAAGCCGCCAATTTTGACGCCTCAGCCGATAAAAGTTGTTGCTGCACTTATCCGAAATTAGTGATGAAGTGCAGCCATTTGTATGACACATTTACATATTTAGAAAACGAAGTATATGCCAATGATTTTGGCGTTTTTCGGCTCCGAAACGTCGTTTTTTACCTAAGCGATTTTGAACTAACGCAAAATGGAATCGCCCACACGATCAGCGACAGCATCGGTTTTTCTGTTTTTGGCGCCAATGCAGGCGACACGACAATCCATGTCATTACAGATGATTTTCTACTGATTCGACGCACAACACTGGAAGAATCAGTAGGCACTTTTCGGCAAAAAGGTTATTTCGACGGCATCAAATTCCGCTTCGGTTTAAGCGCTGACGCCAATAAAATTATCCCAACCAAAGCGCCTGCCAACCATGATTTAAAGCCTCAGGCAGAAAACCTGTGGCTTAACCGCAGCGACGGCTTTGTATTTGCCAAAGTGGTCGTTGCCGCCGATACGGCCGCTTCCGCCAAACCAGATACCCTGCTTTTTACAGCCGCCGATTTTCCAAACACATTTTTCCAACAAACTGGCGCCAATTTTTATCACAAAACCGGTTATGACCTTAATCTGGTACTGAAGATCGATTATAAAAAATTGTTTGAAGGCGTAGATTGGTCGGCGACGCTTCCGGAATGGAAAGTGAAAATTCGCGACAACTTTAGCAATGTTTTTAGCGTTTCTCAATAAGAAAGAGGAAATTTGTCCTTAATCTCTTACGCTCTAACATTGCTCACCATGAATACTCGACTTTTTCTTTTTGTTTCGCTTTTTGTTACCCTCCTTTCCGCCTGCAAAAACAATGACGTTAGTGATCCTGTTACGCCAACCGCTGATTTTAATATAAGCTTTGACGCGCAGTATGACGGTAGCCGCTTGGTTAAGTACCAGAAACTCGTGTACAATAACTATCCTTTAGAACTGACGCGTTTTGCCCTTTTTCTGTCAGACGTAACCCTGCTTAAAAGCAACGGAGAACAAGTTTTGACCGAATCTGCTTACCTGAATTTCACGCCAGACACGGCTGTAAGCGACGTTTCGGCTATTCTGAAATATACTTTTAAAAATGTGCCCGAAGGCGATTATACCGGTATTAAAATCGGATATGGTGTAAAACCAAGCGACAACGCCAAAAATCCGGCAGATTTCCCACCTACTTCGCCATTGTACAACGAAATTGAATACTGGCTTGGTTGGAAAAGTTACATTTTCTGCAAAATAGAAGGCGAAGGCGATAAAGACAGCAACGGCCAGTTCGATCACTTCTTGGTGTACCACTGTGGCGGCAGCGGGGTGTACAAAACCTTTACATTTAACCAACCGATTCACGTACACGCAGGCGATCCGGGTTTAAAGGTGAGTTTTGACCTGAAAAAACTGTTCATCATGGACGACGGACGGTATTACAATTTGGTTACGAACCCGGTCACTTCCAACAATAAAGACTCGCTTCGGGTGGCAAATGACATCATGAGCAAATTCGGTAAGGCTACCAGCATCGTACAATAACATCAGCGTTCATACTCCGCGTTGATCGATTTTATGCGAATTTTGGATTTAACGCACGGACGATCAGCGCTCAGCATGGCTTAAACTTCATGATTATGAGACGGGTTTATAAAAACACCACCTTAGTTGCAAGCGCTTTAGGCGCGATAGCATTATTCAATGCTTGCGATCCGGCATCCAAATTTGATCCGCCTGCGCCGACTGGGGATCTTTTATCCATACCTTATAATCCTCAAACGTATGTAATTCAAAAGCCGGCGCATTTTCCGGAAGTTTACGTCCCTGCCGACAACCCCATGACGGTCGAAGGCGTGCAACTTGGTCGCCGACTTTTTTATGATAAAATACTGTCGGCTGACAGCACAATGGCCTGCGCTTCCTGTCATTTACCGCAAGGCAGCTTTACCGACAATAAAGCCCTTTCCAAGGGGATCGACGGGCTTTTTGGCCGCAGAAGCGCCATGTCGCTGCTGAATGTGGCGTATGCAAACAACGGCTTATTCTGGAACGGTCGGGCAGCGAA
This sequence comes from Bacteroidota bacterium, assembly GCA_037130425.1. Lineage (GTDB taxonomy): Bacteria > Bacteroidota > Bacteroidia > Chitinophagales > Saprospiraceae > M3007. The sequence goes on along the minus strand of JBAXTB010000247.1, from coordinate 3,356 downwards.
CCTCGAAGACCAGGCCTTACGTCCGGTAGAAGACCCCGTGGAAATGCATAATACCTGGACAAATCTGGTGGAGAAACTAAAGGTGCATCCCGACTACCCGGCGCGTTTCCGCAAAGCATTTGGCATCAGTGATCGTTCGGAAATTACAAAGGAACTGGCGGGCAAAGCCATCGCACAGTTTGAACGCATTATGATTAGCAGCGGCAAATCAAAATACGACCGTTTTAAATTCGGTGGTGAAACAAACCTGTTTGACGACGAAGAATTAGACGGTTACATCATGTTCAACGATGATGCGCAGAACCAAGGCGTTAACCTGCCCGATGCCCAATGTTTTCACTGCCACGGCGGCATCACGCATACGGGTAACAACTATTTCAACAACGGTTTGGATAGTGTGGCAAACTTAGACGCGTTTGTAGACAAAGGCCGTTTTGAAGTAACCGGTAAGCAATCGGACAAAGGCAAATTCAGGGCCCCTACCCTGCGCAACATTGCATTGACGGCGCCGTATATGCACGACGGGCGTTTTAAAACGCTGAAAGAAGTCGTTGATAATTATAGCAAAAACGGAAAAGGCGCAGAAAACGAAGACCCGTTTATCCGGCAGGTTGGGTATCCCATTCCCGGCTCGAATCCGGCGCGATACACCGGTTTGACGGAATATCAAAAAGGGGCGATCATTAAGTTTTTAGCCACTTTAACTGATCCAGATTTTGTAAATAACCCGGATTTGCAAGATCCGTTTTAATAGATTTAATCGCATTTTTAACAAAAACCTATCCCATGATGCGTATTTTACGATTTACGCTTTTTGCGCTGCTCCTACACGCGCAAGCCTATGCTCAAATTCATGTAGGCGGTTTGCCATTAGCCTGGCAAAAAAACCAGTCCGAACTTGCGTCCAAACCGCCTGCACCAACAGTCCTTCCAAAACTCGACGTGGCAAAAGCCTGGATGGAGGACAGCCAAACGCCGGGTCAAAACCGCTTTGCGGCGCCGATACACACCGATATCACGTTTGAAAATGCAGGCCAATGGACTGATTTGCCCGAAGGCGACCGGGTTTGGCAATGCCAGATAAACGCCCCGGATGCCCTTGGGTTGGTGCTGCTGTTCGACCAGTTTGATTTGCCGCCGGGCGGGCGCTTCTTTGCGTACACGCCTGACCACAAACAACTGTACGGCGCCTACTCCGATGTAAGTTGCCAGTCTTCCGGGAAATTTACCATCGGAGTATTGCAAGGGCAACAAGCCATGTTGGAATATTTTGAACCGGCCACGGCAAAAGGAAAGGGCAAAATTCACCTGTTCCGCGCCGATTATGCTTATGACAAAAACGCGATGGCAGAAGGGAATGTAGCGAGTTTATTAGGTTATGGCCAGTCACTGCCTTGTAATATCAATATAAATTGTCCAACCGGCGCCAATTGGCAAACGCAAAAGAAAGGCGTGGCGCGTATTTTGATGGTGTTCGATAACGGCGTGGGCTGGTGTACCGGCACCATGATTGCCAACACCTCCGGCAACTATGACCCCTATTTCCTAACGGCGAATCACTGTCAATACATCGGAACCTATCCGCATTTTGATATGTGGCGCTTCGATTTTGACTACGAGGCGCCCGGTTGCAGCGCGCCGGGTACCGAGCCGCAACCCAAATCCGTACTTGGTTGTGAGCGCCTGGCCTATCGCGCCGAAACGGATTTTATGTTATTGAAAATCAATCCGATACCAGTTACTTATGGGGTTTATTTTAACGGCTGGAACCGAAATTCGACGGGAATTCAAAACACCACATTTATCCACCACCCGCAAGGCGACATCAAGAAGATTTCAGTGGACACCAGTGCGCCAGTCATTTTTACCCAATCCATCAATTGGGGCGGCGCATTCGGCACTACGCCGCCTAACAGCCATTGGAAAGTAATTCCTGATATTGGCATTTTTCAGCCCGGTTCTTCTGGTGGCCCCTTGTTCGACCAAAACAAACGCGTTGTCGGTCAGTTACACGGCGGCAACCAGAATCAGCAAAACGGTTGTATCGTGATCGACACATACTGGGGCCGTTTCGATCAATCCTGGAACCAAGGCACAACGGCCCAAACCAGACTCAAAGACTGGCTCGATCCGACCAACACCAATGCAATGACGCAAAACGGTTATACCCAACCAATTCCGGTAGGATACAATATTAGCGGCAATGTAAAAGCCTGGTGGAATGTACCCTTACCAAACGTAAAAGTATTCCTGAGTGGCGCGGCGCTTGATACGGTGGTGACCGATACCCTTGGAAATTACACCTTTACCAATGTGCCAAGCGGCAATAATTATGTGATTACGGCCAAACGTGATACCAATGCCATTAACGGGGTCAGCACCTTTGATTTGGTGCTCACCTCCAAGCACATATTGGGTATAGAATCGCTCAATTCTCCTTGGAAAATGATCTCCGCCGATGTAAACCGCAGCAATTCAATCACTACTTTTGATATTGTAGAAAGCAGAAAATTGTTGCTGGGCCTGTCCACTACTTACGCTGCAAGTCCTTCCTGGCGCTTTTACCCCGCTTTTATTTCATTTTCAAACCCGCAACAGCCGTTCGATACGCCGCTTCCCGAACAAATTACCATCACCAACCTCCAAGCTAATTACAATGCTGCTAATTTCACCGCCGTAAAAGTCGGTGACGTAAATACCACTGCCGATCCGGGAAATTGAACGATTCAAAATATAGCACACATGCATCCAATTAAACACACAGCCAAAGAACGTTTCTTACGCTACGTACAGGTTGACACCCAAAGCGATCCGAACAGCCCCAGCACCCCAAGTACTGAAAAACAAAAAAACCTGAGCCGCATCCTCGTAGAAGAACTCAAAGAAATCGGTATTTCTGACGCAGAACTCGACGAACATGGATACGTTTATGCCACGATCCCGGCAACCAGCGATAAAAAAGTGCCGGTCATTTGCTTTTGTTCGCATGTCGATACTTCGCCTGACTGTTCCGGCGAAGGCGTAAAGCCGATCGTACATGCCAATTACCAGGGCCAGGATTTGGTTCTGCCCGATGATACGGAAGTGGTGATCCGAAAATCGGAACATGAAGATTTGGCGCATCAAATCGGCAACGATATTATTACAGCCAGCGGAACCACCCTGCTTGGCGCCGACAATAAAGCAGGCGTGGCAGCCATTATGGATGCCGCCAAGGTATTGATTGACAATCCTTCCCTGAAACACGGCAAAATCCGCATCCTGTTTACGCCCGACGAAGAAATTGGACGTGGCGTAGACAAGGTGGACATGAAAAAATTAGGCGCGCGTTTCGGTTACACCATCGACGGAGAAAC
>JBAXTB010000246.1:0-8703 GCA_037130425.1 Bacteroidota bacterium | reverse complement strand
GATTATAGGGATTTTAGGATTTACAGGATATTTGATCGCAAGAAATTTGGCATTTCGCGATTTTATAATCCAAAAATCCCAAAATCCCCATAATCCTGGTCCAGACAATGGTATAATCCCGAAAATCCTAAAATCCTGTAAATCCTGATTCTGACAATTTATTTATCCACAAATGAGCAAACCATACACCGAAGACACCCATTTTAAATCCGAAAACTTCAACGATCAAAGCCTTCCAATCGGCGAGTACGACCATTGCAATTTCACCGAATGCAATTTTTTAAATGCCGATTTGTCGGAAATCATTTTCACAAACTGCGCATTTTCCAATTGCGACCTGAGCATGGCCAAACTGAACGGGACGGCCTTCCGCGATGCAATATTTAAAAACTGCAAAATGCTGGGCCTGCGCTTCGACGATTGCAACGATTTTTCCCTGTCCTTTGAGTTTCAATCCTGTACGCTTGAATTTTCATCGTTTTTCAAACTTAAAATCAAAAACACCCGCTTCATCCAGTGCAAAATGGAGTCGGTGGATTTTGTTGAAACGGATCTTTCGAATGCCGTTTTCAGCGATTGTGATTTAAAAAATGCAGTGTTTGAAAAAACGAAATTAGAAGGCGCTGATTTGCGCACAGCGTACAATTTCTCTATTGATCCAGAGAAAAACAGGATTCAAAAGGCAAAGTTTTCGATGCAAAACATTGTAGGATTGCTACATAAATATAAAATAAAAATCCATCCTTAACTACTTAGCATCAAAAAATTCCGAAGGGATTATATGTCTATAGAAACGTTGGCGGTTTGTTTTCTCCAAATCCCGAAGGGATTTTATGTGTTTTATGACATTTTTACATCCAATCCTTTCAGGATTGGGACATTCTACGGTGTCTGATCTATAAACATATATTCCCTTCGGGATTTTTAGAACATCTGAGCATATAAATTGATTTTTATATTATTCATTAGACGGTTCATCAACTCCGCTTTATTGGCCCGACTAATCGGAATCACTGTTTTGTCAATCACCAGCGTGTTTTCCTCAATGTCTTTGATCTTCGACAATTGAACGATAAAACTGCGGTGTACCTTTAAAAATCGTGAATCATTCAGTTTTTCATCAATGGCTTTGAGCGTGCCGTGGATAATGTGCTGACCGGTGTTGGTTTTTATGCGCACATAATCGCCTACATTTTCAAAAAACAGGATGTCATCACAACTGATTTTAATGTAGCGCCCGTCTTCGCGCACAAAAATTTCATTGGTATTGGCAAGCGCGGATGCCACATCAGCCCGACTTTTTTGGTTTGCCTCTACGGCTTTGGCCACAGCCTGCTCAAAACGCGGCAAAGCAATGGGCTTTTTCAAAAAGTCGATGGCCTTGTACTCAAAAGCGTCAAAAGCGTACTCGGCATTGGAGGTGGTAAAAATCACCATCGGCAACACCGGCGCCTGATTCAGAAACTCAATGCCGGTCATTTCTGGCATTTCAACATCAAGAAAAATCAGGTCAACGCCCTCTTGTTCTTGTTCCAGAAACTCAATGGCTTCGCGCGCGCGCTCAAATACGCCTGCAAGGTCAAGTTCAGCATGTTTGACACACAAACGCTCAAGGCTTTTGCGCGCCATTAAATCATCATCAAGAATTATTGAACGAAGCATGGTCATTATATTAATTATGATTATTTTTTCAAAATACGTCCAATTCTATGTAACTCTGACTGAACCACCAAACATCCTTCCTCAAAATACTGTTCGGCTTGCAACAAATCCAGTTTTAGCGCATCCGGGTTTGGATCGGTTTTAGCGTCCGTTTCAATCCGATCCATCATTTTTTCCAGGCTGCACAGCCCCACCATCCCGAAAGAAGGTTTTAGTTTGTGTGCCAAGCGTGCAAGTTCCAGCCAATTTTCGGTTTCAACCTTTGGCCTGATCTCCCTGAATTCCACCGCAGCCGTATTCAAAAACATATCAAACATTTCATGCGCGTAATCCAAATCATCCCCATACAGCGCGTACAACATTTGCTGGTCGAGCCGCGCATCAAAGGTAAATATTTCAGGCACATGCGGCTCATTTGAGACATCACCCGCCCCCATGTAAAACGCCATTTTTTCAAACAGCTGCGAAGGCTTAAACGGCTTGCTCAAATAATCATCCATACCAGCCGAGAACGCTTTATCTTTTTGCGACATCATCGCAGAGGCAGTCAGCGCCAAAATTGGAATACTTTGATTCGGGCCTTCCTGATTTCGGATCGCAATGGTTGCTTCATATCCATCCATTTCGGGCATTTGTATGTCCATCAGGATCAAATCATAAACCCATTCCTGCGTTTTTTCAACCGCCTCCCTGCCGTTAAAGGCAAATTCATGCTCTACATTCCATTTGCGCAACAAGGTGCCGATGTATTTACGATTCATATAGTTGTCTTCTACAACTAAAATCCGTTTCCCATGCGTATGCAGGCTCTGCTTTGCCTCCATCAATTTATCCGAAATAGGAATTACCCCGGAATCAATGTAAGGCAGGCGGACAATAAACTGAGCGCCGGCTCCGAGTTCGCTTATCAATTCAATGGTACCGCCTTGTAAATCAACCAATTGCTTGGTGATGGCAAGCCCCAGCCCCGTACCGCCGAACTTGCGCTTGGTATCGCCGTCCACCTGTCGGAACGATTGAAAAATCAAGTCGTGCTTTTCTGGCGGGATCCCAATTCCGGTATCAGACACGCTAATCCTAATCCACAGCGGATGCGTTTCCGGTTCGGTTTCTTGTGCTACCTGCACTTTAATTTCGCCGTTGGCGGTGAATTTCTCGGCATTGCCCAAGAGGTTCGCCATGATTTGATGCAACAACAAATCATCGCCGGTTACTAAGTTTTTAATTTTCGGGTCAATGTCCAACAATACCTTAATCGGCTTGTCTTCAATGCGCAATTGCAGCGACTTCACCATAGATCGAATCAGATCAGGCAAGTCGAAGTCTTTTGCCTGGGTTTCCATTTTCCCGGCTCTTATCTTTGACAAATCCAGCACATCAGAAATCAAAATACGCAGCATTTCGGCGCTGCTCTTGAGGATACCCAAATATTCCGTTTGTTCTTCGGTCGGATTCGTATCGGCCAACAAATGCGCCATACCAATAATGGCATTGAGCGGCGTGCGGATTTCGTGGCTCATATTGGCTAAAAACTGCTTTTCTGCCTCCTGCGCGGCTTCTGCCCTTTTGCGGGCTTCTTCCAATTCCTGTTGCAGCAGTTTCTGCCGCGTAACGTCATAGTGTATCCCGATACTGCCCACAATATCGCCCGCCAGATCGACAATGGGCGCACCGGAAATCATGGCCCAAATCAGGCTTCCGTCTTTTTTGCGCAACTGAATTTCATACACGCCCGCTTTACCTTCCATGCGGTCTTCCGTCTGTCGATCCAACACAGAGATAAATTCCGGGGGCAACAAAATTTCCACGGCATCCTGGCCTTCCAACTCCTCTGGTTCATAACCGACCATCTGACAAAAACGCGGGTATGGCCGCACGATCCTGCCCTGATTGTCTACCTCCATCAGCCCCAACTCCATGTTTTCAATAATACCCCGGTATTTATCTTCACTGCGCCTTAGTTCTTCGCCGGCATGTACAGCCTCTGAAACGTCATTGTATTTCCAAAGGTGGCCGAGGTAGCGCTGGCCGTCGAACAAGGGAATAAAAGTACGTTGGTAGATCTGGCCGTTTGCCAACGACAAAGATTCGTTCAATACCAGTTCCCGCTTGTGCAGGATCTCGTTGATGCGTTGAACAAAAGCATCGGGTTCGGCAAATAAGGATTTGCTTAGTTCTGCCGAATTAGAGCAATCAGTCCCGATTAAAAATTGAGGCGGCGCCGGGATATGGAATAAGGTGCAAAACAGCTGATTCACAATAACAATATGCCTACGTTCGTCTTCCAACAGAATGCCGCTGTCGAGGTTTGTGATCAGCGCGCTCAGGCGCATTTGCTCAGCCGTGAGATCGACGGTGCGTTCAGAAATTCTTAACTCCAGATTTTCATTGAGGACACGAAGGGAGTTGTTTGCAAGATAAAGTTCCTGCGCCTTATCTTCAAGTATTCTTTCTGCTTCTTTGCGTGCCCTCAATTCGCGTTCAACACGCCGCTTTAAAATTTCAATTTCACTCATGCTTTTCGGATTACAAAACGAACAACCGAACCGTCCTCGGTAATATCTTCACGTTCAATTTGCGCCTGTTCCTTATAATGTTCAAATGTAGATAAAATTAATCCTTCTGCAAAGTCCGCCATTTTCCGTTTGGAATGATACACTAACTCCAAGGTTTGGGCATCAATGCGCCGGGTATCAAATCGCGGCAATTCCGCATCGGGGTACAATTTGATAACCTCTACATGGATATGATGTTCAATGCGCTCCAATAAATCGAGCGCGCTTGGGGCTTCGGTGATAAACTGTGGATAGCCGTTACTAAGTATGGGAAAAAAGTAATTTCCATAAGTTTTAAGCAAATCGGAAACCGGGACTTGAGTTTCTTTACTCAGGGCAGTTACCAACTGTACCATTTCACTGTGCTCATAAGTGCCGACGCTGGTATAGACGCCTTTGGAGGGCAAATCGCAAGATAACAATATACGATCGACCATTTCATAGCCGAATTTTTCTTCTACGAGGTCCAAAAAGGACGTAAAAACCATTCCTTTCATTTGTTCCGGGCTTTTTGATTATTTGTTCAAATGTATTAAATGCAGAAAGAGCGCCAAAAGGTAACACTTTTCCTTCTGGCACTCTTTACTTTTTTTGCAAAAAATTACATACAACAAAATAATTAATGTTGCGCGAAACTACATAATCATGTTGTCACGCAAATGCGCGATACATCTTCCATACTTGCTGAACGGTTCTACGGCTGCTGAGCGGGATTTGATTGCGAAAATATAAGCGTCCGGTAAGGGTCGTAATCACGACGCCAAGGGTTGTTGCAACCGCTGCGCCCCAGATGCCGAATTGTGCCGCTAAAGGCCAGAGTAACAATAAGTTGATAAACAAACTGAATCCGATCATGCCGAAATTAAGATTGGGTCGACCGCTGGCGTCGAGCGCTAAACCAAGCAAACGCCCCCAGGGTTTGGCAAAACCGGCCAACAATAAAATGCGTAACAAACCGGCTGCTTCGGGGTATTTAGCGCCTGCCAGCAGATGCACCAACCAATCGGCCCCAATAAACGCGCCTGTCAGCATAGGCAGGGAAACGCCCAATAATATGGCAATAGATTGCTCGCATTGTTTGGTAAGCCCGTTCATGCCTTCCCGGTGAAATGCGCCCGCAATTTTTGGGAAAATGGACTGCGATAAGGCATTCAATGGCAAATCAAGCCAGGTAACAATGCGGGTGGCGATGTTGTAAGCGGCTAAACCGGCCGGCGTGGCCAAAGCGCCCAACAACAACACATCAGCCCGCTGAAACAACATGGAACTCAGGCTCGACCCCAAGCCGAAACGGCCAAAACGCCAGATTTCGAGCGCCCAATTTCCAGTGAAACGCAGTTGTTTCACCATGTTCCAGATAGCGCCTAAACGAAAAAGGATCGTAATTAGAACTGCCGGCGCCTGCAGTAGCAGCAAAACCTGGGGGTCAATGGTTCCGTACAAAATATGATACCCAACCAAGGCCGCACCGTAACTAAAACCATAAATCAAAGCGCCTTTCAGGATACCGCCGAATGCTAATTGAGCGGTTTGCAACACATCAAACCAACGTAAAAAAGCAGCGCCCACGCCTACGCCTACATACAACAAAAGCAAGGGTTGCAAGCCTGAAAAATGCCAGACACCACGCAACAACCAAGCGATACCTGCAATCAGTAACGAAGATAACAAATTGAAAATCAAGATCAAAAACAAAGAAGCGCCTGCGATCCGGCCTTTTTCTGCGCCTTCGTGTTTGGCCCAAAAATAAACCACCGCCGCCTGCACCAATCCCAAACGCGTCATTTCCACAAAAGAAACAAGGGTTAAAAACATCGCCCAGGTTCCAAGCGCATCCGGGGCCAGCCAATGCGCGGCCATTACAAAATTCAGCACGGCAAATACCTGTGGCGCCAAACCGGAAAGTACGGCAGTTTTCCCCTGCACCCGATTGAATATTTGAAAAAGACGGTTCTGTTTCATCGCTATTGGATCAATTTATAGTCAATGCAAAATGATTATAAAAACGGCTGGATTCTAATCCTTTGAAAATCAAAGTTTTTTATCCACCCATCCTTCAAATCCACATTAATCTTGGTTTAAGATATTGATTATGATTTTACTAATAAAAAATGTGGCGTCATTTTGAAATCCTGATCCTGGTAGTATGCCTGCTTTCTGCCGTGATTCGCCATCAATTGACCGTACAAACGTTCGGTTTCAAGCGCTATGTTTTCCCAACAGAAATCGGTGCTCACTTTTTCACGACCTGCCCAGCCCATTTGGTCCGCTTCCTCCCGGTGGCTGAACAACCAGTTGATTTGATGGCTTAAAGAATTGGCATTCCCAACCTTCGTAAGCAAGCCATTTACGCTATGCTGCACAACTTCCCGAATGCCCGGAATATCAGATGCAATTACAGGTCGGGCACAAGCATTGGCTTCCAGCAATACGATTCCCTGGGTTTCGTGAAATGAAGGCAAAACCAGGGCATACGATGTACGAATATGCGCAAACACCTCCGCCTGCGGCAAAGCGCCCAGCAAACGCACTCGATCACTCAAACCGGCCGCCGAAATAGCGCGCTCAAGTCCGGCACGTTCCGGCCCGTCGCCGATCATATCCAGGCGAATAGGCGCTTTCACTTTGCGCATGGCTTCTATCAGCGGATAAATCCCTTTGATGCGATCAAGTCGGCCTACAAATAGCAGCGTATTGGACGCATCTGCTGTTTCACATTTGATGGACTCCAGTTTCGGCACATCAACACCGTTCGGAAGCACCCGGATCGTATTATCACACTGACTGTCAAGCATTTGTAATTCGTGCAGCATTTCCTCGCTTACTGCGATACACGCATCCGACTGCTGTAAGGAGCGTCGCTCAGCACGCGTGGCCCAGCGCTCATGCATACGCAAGGACCAACCTGCCTTTTTGCTTTTTCCCGACCGCGCGTTTTCAATCGACATCAAACCGTGAAAAGTGGTCACAACCGGCATTTGCAAACCCGAACCAGGCGCCAAACAACCGCTTCGGCCTTGTACATGCACAATGTCAAACAAACCGTCGTGTTTCCAAAGCCATTGTTGAACAGCCAAGTTGAACGACCATTCTTCCAACAAATCGGCAAACAAGGGCATTTTGCGGCCCGGAAAACTGGGGATCGAGATCACATTGCGCCCCTCTACCATTTCGCTGGATTCGAGGCGAAAAAAGGAACCGGCGGTCAAAATGCTGACTTCATGGCCCAGTTGAACTAAATGTCCCGACAATTTCCAGGTGTGTGTTTGGATGCCGCCCGATACTTTTGGGGGCAATGATTTGCAGACGAGTAGAATTTTCATGATAGCGAGTGTGGTAGAGCATTGCCCTATCTTAAAGAAGGCTGTTTATATTAAGTTGGATTTGTTTGCTTTACGCATTTCTTTTTTGCCTGCATTAATTCCCAGAAATATTCCGAGGAAGAAAAAAGGCAGGATGATGTGCCAGGGTAAACCTTCGCCGAGCATGTTGTTTAGTATTTTACACGGTTGCGCAAGGCGGGTGCATTACCCACTTGAACAGCCACCGTTTTGGGTGTTACAATAAATTTTTCACGTGCTTCTTTCAATTTGGTCATGGCCAAAACAGTCGCGCCAAAAGCTGCCGGTAGTTCCATCCAAAGCATCAGATTTTTAAACGCAAACACATAGCGCGGCAGGGCAATCATAAAACTACCGAGGTTGAACGCCAGGGCTAAAGCCCAAAACCCAACGAAGTCAGTACCAAATAAGTAATTGACAATCAATCCGATAGCAAGGATGCCAGGCAACAACAAGCGCGGCGGCAAAGCCATTTGTAAAGACTTGTTGGCATAATCAAAACGCCCGCGCAAGATGGACGGAATGACATTCGGAACATGCTGTGCGGCAAACTGAAACTGCGCGGCAATCCAGCGGCTGCGCTGACGGGCAAAGGCATTGGCGGCGCTTACTTTTTCGTCGTACACCAATGCGTTTTCATCATATTGAACGGAAATTTTTGACTGCGTAAAATGAAACTCCAGCGCTTTATCAAAGCCGCCTACCACATCAATACCGGCCATAGCGGTTTCAAAAAGTTGGTAGTTAAAGGCCATTCCGCTGCCGGCCAAACGCGCCGAAAAACCCAGGGCCCGTTGTCCGCGACACAAAATATGGTTGTTGGCGTCTTCGCTTGCGGCGTCGAGCATAGCCAAACCGGATTGGAAGTTTTTAGGCGCGCGGCGGCCTTGCAATACTTCGGCGCCTTGTTCAAAACGCTGATTTACAAGTTTCAGGAAATCCGGCGCCATCACATTGTCAGCATCCAGCACCACAGCAATTTGCGGTGCAGAAAAAACATAACCAAGTCTTGCAAAAGAAAGCAAGCTGCCAACCTTCCCCTTGTCGGCAGCCGCTTCCTCAAAATGCTTCATAGAAGCCCCAATTTTATAAACAGCGCGCAATGCTTCATTGAGCGCCTTGCTTTTTGTACTTTTTTCAAAATT
>JBAXTB010000245.1:0-8816 GCA_037130425.1 Bacteroidota bacterium | reverse complement strand
GCCGCAAGTTCGTCTTCCATTTGGATGACCGCGAATTTCTTTTTGCCCGTTTCGGGATCAATGCGCAGTTTGTTGGCGTATTTTTCAAAAGCCTGTACCAGCGAAGTCGAAGGTGTAATCGGGTACCAGGCAGCCACGGTGGCGCCGGCGTATAAAGCGCCGAGTCCGGAAGCCGTGTTGCCGTCGATCAGGATGCGGTCGCCGACGTTGTTGCGGCGTTCCACGCGGAGGCCAAGCGGGTATTCGTAGTGCTCATGTACGTATTTGATGCCCATGTCCAGGGCTTCAAAGTTGGGCGTCACGAGTTTTTCTTTTCCTTTAAACTGCTCTCGGACAATCTGTTGCACCACTTCCAACTCAATATCGAGTAAGGCTGTGAGCGCGCCCACGTACACCATATTTTTAAGCAACTGGCGCTGGCGCGGATCAGAAAAATGTTCCATACAAAGGCCCATCATCGGCACGCCGAGGTAATGAATATCGTCGCGGATGAAATCCTTTTGCAGTTCCTTGGTGCTGTCGTATAAAAAATAACCGCCCGGTTTGACGGTTTTAATATCCCGCGCCATGCTCTGCGGATTGACGCTCAGCATGAGGTCGACCCCGTCGCGGCGGCCCAGGTAGCCTTTTTCGCTTACCCGCACTTCGTACCAGGTCGGCAGGCCCTGAATATTGGATGGAAAGATATTTTTGGGCGAAACAGGGATGCCCATTCTGAAAATTGCCTTGGCGAACATGGTGTTCGCGCTGGCGGATCCCGTACCGTTTACATTCGCAAACCGCACGACAAAATCGTTTAATCCAGTTAGCTTATGCATGTTTGAAGGCTCCTGCTTTTGTGACATTGTACAAATATTTTTGCATATCCCAAGCCGCAGTGGGGCAACGCTCGGCGCATAAACCACAGTGCAGGCACACATTTTCATCTTTAATCATAACCCGTTTAGTAGGTAAAATACCCGACACATACAAATCCTGACTAAGTTCGTTTGCGGGCGCGTTCAGGCGCGTGCGCAGGTCGGCTTCGTCGCCGTCGTCGGTAAACGTGATACAACTGGTGGGGCAAACATCCACGCAGGCATCACATTCGATACAGCGGGAATCGGCAAACACCGTTTGAATATCGCAATTCAGGCAGCGCTGGGCTTCCTTGAAGGCGGTTTGAACATCAAAACCCAGTTCCACTTCCAATTTACGGTCTTTCAGCGACACTTTTTTATCGGCATGTGGCACTTTAAAGCGGTCATCATCGGATACCGCGCTGTCGTACATCCATTCGTGGATGCCCATTTTCTGGTGGATCAGGTTGGTAAACGGAGCCGGGCGCTGGTGTACATCGGCGCCTACGCAAAACAGGTCGATGGAAACAGCCGCCTGGTGTCCTTGCGCGACGGCGGTTATGACGTTTTTAGGCCCCATCGCTGCGTCGCCGCCGAAAAACACGTTCGGGATAGTCGACTGGAACGTTACCTTGTTTAACACGGGTATTTCCCATTTGTCAAATTCGATGCCGAGGTCGCGTTCGATCCAGGGAAAACTGTTTTCCTGGCCCACGGCAACAAGCACATCGTCGGCTTCAAAAAACACATCCGGTTCGCCGGTTGGTTTCAGGCTGCGTCGGCCGTTTTCGTCGTACACGGCAGACACGATTTCAAAGGTCATACCCTTGAGTTTGCCGTTTTCAATGACAAAAGCCTTGGGAACGTGGCAGTTGTAGAATGGAATACCTTCGTGCTGGGCGTCTTCGATTTCCCAAGGGGAGGCTTTCATCTCCGAGAACGGACTGCGCACCACCACTTTTACATCTTCACCGCCAAGGCGGAGGGCGGTACGGCAGCAGTCCATAGCAGTGTTGCCGCCACCAAGAACCAATACCTTTTTCCCGATTTTTTGGGTGTGCTCAAAGGCCACACTGGCGAGCCATTGAATGCCCACGTGTACGTTTTCTTTCACGATATCGCGGCCTTCGAGTTCCCAAAGATCACGGCCCTTTGGCGCGCCGGTACCGACGAAAATGGCGTCGTATCCTTTTCCGAGCATTTCTTTCATGCTCGACACATACGTTTTGAAATGCGTGCGAATGCCCATGCCGAGGATAAACCCGACTTCCTGATTGAGCACTTCTTCCGGCAGTCGGAACGAAGGAATCTGGCTGCGCATCATGCCGCCGCCGGCATCCTGGTCATCGTACAGGTCGATTTCGTAACCCAGCGGCGCCAGGTCGCGGGCCACGGTGAGGGAGGCTGGGCCGCCGCCGATGAGGGCGATCCGTTTGCCGTTTTTGATTTCCGGCGGTCGTGGAATGAAGGCAGAAACATCGCCTTTGTTATCGGCGGCTACGCGTTTGAGTCGGCAAATCGCCACCGGTTCCTCCTCCACGCGTCCGCGCCTGCAGGCGGGTTCGCAGGGGCGGTCGCAGGTGCGGCCCAGCACGCCGGGGAATACATTTGATTCCCAGTTGACCATATACGCTTCGGTATATTTTTCGGCGGCAATCAGGCGAATGTACTCCGGCACAGGCGTGTGCGCAGGGCACGCGTATTGGCAATCGACTACTTTATGGAAATACTCCGGGTCCTTGATATCGGTCGCTTTCACAATTGAATCCTTTAATGACGAGTAATGTGGGAGCCAAAAGTAAAAGGATCAAATTTATTTTGTGTTTTTTGGGTGGGATAATTTTTTATTTGTCAAAATTGGGAGTTTTGGGAGTTTATTTGGACTTGGTCTTTGTTTGAAGAAGGGGAATATTTGGGTTAAGCGAAGAGGTCGTCGAGGGTTAAAACCTGATCGACATCATTGAGCCGGTAGGCATTTGCAACGGCTCCAAAGCTTGTTATCAGTGTAAGAAACAGATGTTTATTCGTCTTTGTGTGGTATCGAAATACGTTCTTTTTGCTTGCGAAGTTTGCGGCATCCTGCTTGGTCACTTCATATTCGGAAACGCTGAATTTTATTTCACATAGGTTTATAGACTGGTCGTTTCTATCAATAAGCAGGTCGATCTGGGCGCCGGGTAGCCCATCTTTCGGTGCTGCAACAAAAGAGGCGGCTGAAGAGGCGATTCCGCTGATGCCCAAAGCTTTTCGAATTTGGTCGATGTGCGCAAGACAGACATTTTCATAAGTATAACCGCTCCAGGTTTTCCATTTCGGCAGGTCGCTTAGCTGTATGAAATCAATTTTGCTGCTTTTACCGAGCGGTTCGATGAAAGTCAAGTAAAAATGGGAGTAAAAATCTGTTAACCGATATAGGCTCTCTTTCACCTTTTTGCCGTAACCACCATAAGCCGTAATGAAAGCGGATGTTTCAAGTTCTTCAAGCAACTCAGAGAGCCGACCACCATTGGTAAATTTGGTGGCGGAGATAATTTCCTGCCGCGTCATCCCATTATGGTGCGCTGCAAGTACCCGGATCAATGCAATATGATCTTGGTAGTTATCAAATAAGGACGCGTATAGCCGCTCAAATTCATGACGCAAATAACCTGCATCATCAAAACAAATATCCTGAATATTTTGAATAGCAGATAGCCCCGGCCTCAATTGATCCAAATACATTGGAACGCCGCCCATCACCATATAAATTTGGATCAGATGAAAACGACTTAGTTTTATATTTTTTACCCTGCAATACGCTTCTGTTTCAGCCAGTGTAAACGGATACAGAAAAAGCAGGCGTGTAACCCGGTTGTGTAAGCCACCCTTGTCGTTAATGATTTTTTTAATCATCCAGGATGCCGCTGAGCCGCATATAACAAGCACGATTTTTTGATTAGCCGCCCAACTGTTCCAAAAATACCCCAGCCCGATGATAAAACCGGAGCGAGACGTGCCCAACCAGGGAAGTTCGTCTATAAATACGACTAATTTTTCCTGTTTGTTTAATGATTCCAGGGCCTGCCCCAGGAAATGAAATGCTTCGAGCCAGGTCGTGGGATTTCCCTTTAGGTGGTACGAAGGGAAATATTTACCCATATTGAACACGAAGTTCTGGATTTGGGCCTTCAGATTGCCGTGTTGCAGGCCGGTTAGTTCAAAGTCTATTTTACTGCCGTAATACTGCTTTACAAGAAAGGTTTTCCCTACGCGCCGCCTGCCGACCAATGCCACCATTTCTGGTTTGTCGGAGTCGTATGCTTCCTGAAGCGCTTTGATTTGTTTTTGTCGGCCTACGATATTTGATTCCATGCGCATTGTTTGTGCAGGCAAATATAGGCAGATTGAGCGGAATATAAAATCATACACCGCTTAAAGTGGTGTTTTTGATATAGATTGAGCGGTGTATGATTTTATATGCCGCTCAATCTATGCCATGATCGGGCGTATTGTCGGGGTGGCTGATAGCCAACCCGACAATTTGGCGCGATCTCAACTTTTTATTTGGCGAAAGAATCTCATGTTACTTTATGAGACAGCCTCCGGAACCTATCTGCTTAAGTCAATGGCATTATCCTTTAAGGAACGGTTACTCTCCCTTTATCTTCTGCACCAACCGCGCTTTTGTCTCCCCATTTACCGTCACCCTCAAAACCAGCATCCCGTTTGCCGAGGAAAGTTCAGGGCTGTTGATTTGAAAATGATGTACTCCGGCGCCTAACAAACCGCCAAAATCGTTCTGGGCGCTATAAATCAACCGGCCTGGCAGGTCGAAAATTTCAACTTGGACGGTTGCCTCTTCTTCCAGTGTTACCGAAACATTTAAGGACGATACAAACGGATTCGGATAAGACGAAACGACGGCTGTGGCGGCTGCATCATTGTAATTCAGCACATTCGTAGCGCTTTCCCAGCAAAAATCAATCGGTGTAGCCGTGGCCGCTGCGCCCGCGTGGGTGGCCAGTCCGTTGGCATCTTCCAGTAATCTTAAAACATTGTAGTGGTTGATGGTTTGAGCGTAAACGCCTGGTACAACGTGTGCGCCATAAAAAACAGTGGCAATTTTATTTACACTGGTATTGTCGTCTTCATCGTATGTAACGATCAAAAGCGAATTATGATCTTTACACCATTGCTTGTACGCGTCGAGGTTCGTTTGCACCCAGGTATCGTATTGTTTTACAGAATTATTCAAGGGTGCGCAAAGATCGTGTCCATCGCTGCAAAGATCCGGCACCACCATGGCCACGCTTGGGAGGGTATTGAAATCGGTTGGGAATGCCGTAAATGGCTGGTTGGTGGTGGCAGGAATCTGGTTTACGCCTGTACCAACCCAGTTGGCAGCGGGATTGTGCTTGCGGGCGTATTTGCCGCTGGTGTTACCATTGTACCCGACGGAGGGCATTGTTTCCGAGTAGGTTGTATAGGTTTTTTGTGCGTCAATGAGTTCACGACCGAGGTTGGCGGTTGTATAGAACGTGGAAATGAACGCATCGCCCGTAACCCCTTGATTACTACCGGAATAAAGGGCGAGATAATTGGGTTGGCTGGGGTGAAACACCGCAAAAGAATTGCTGAATTTTGCTCCGGTAGCAGCCAGGTTATTGATATAGGGCGCGTTTGCATTGCCGAACACTGCGGAAGCATCGGTGTTTTCGCCGATGACAATCACAATATGGGAAAATTGAGGAGTCTGGCCGATCGCGTCGGGCACAAAGAAGCAGCAACACAATAAGGTGCTGATAATCAACGAAGTAAAAGATGTTTTCATGGAATGTGCGTTTGTATGTGTTTAGGAAAAAGCACGGCGAAAAGCCTTGCTCCGTAAAGGTAAACGGAACAAAGAATGGAATTGGTTAATTTTGGGTTAACAGGAAAAATAATGGGGGGAAGCAGATAAGTTAATGCAAAATTAAGCCTCAGCAAATCCCGATAAATGCCGTGCCTTTGGAGGAATAAAACCTAACACAATATCCTGCCTGTCAACGCCATGCGTCATCAGGTAATCTACCACCTCCCATTCGGTGTTGTTACACTGCATCCATATTTTACCATCTATAATATCAAAATGAAACAAGGGGCCGAATACATAATGGTTGCCATTCCATCCGGCTGATAAAAGTTGAAAACTATTGTGTTCGCGATCGGTCAGCACTGTGCGTTTGACAGTATCATCCGGTTGATTACCGCCGGTTTCTGCCTGATAATAGTTCAGAAAGTTAATTATAATATCCTGGTACTTTTTTATTTTATCCATTTTACAATGCTATTTGATTCGGGATTGTAAATCAACATTTTAGCGCCAATCCGCTCAAGAGATTTTTGTATGATCTGTTTCTGAAAAAAGCGCAACCATACTTCCTCTGGAACAGCAAGGTACAGGGTTCGATTCGGGTCTTGCATGCTTAAAGCAACATAATAGTCATTGAACTGACCAACGGCTTTATGAAATTCATTGATTGTAGATGGCCCAAGGAAACTTTTAACTTCAACAGCTATTTTTTGTTCATCCCTTTCAGCCGCTAACAAAGGTTCTGCTCCGAAATCGATTTCATATCCAATGTCTTCAACACGAATTTTGTACGGGTCGTGTGTAACCACCCATCCATCTTTTTCTAATGATTCTCGAACATTGATATGATAAAAATCTTTAGCCATCACTTGCAAAGTTAAAGGATTTTTTCGAATGGATAAAAGAGAATAACCAAAGCATTTGACCTCAGCAAACTTAATTACCACACAATTTAACTGGTTTCAAATACTCATCATAAGTACTCACGCCGTTTCCAAAATAAACGCGGGATCAATTTTTAACACCTTATAAAGCCTTTTGGCTAGGTCCATATTAACCTTGCGTTTAGCCTGCAATACTTCGGAAAGGCGGGTTGGCGAAATTTCAAGCAACACGGCAAGGTCCTTTTGTTTGAGTTTGCGCTCGTACATCTTTAATTCGATCATCCCGACCAGCGTTTGCGGTTGAGCGATAGGCATAAGCGGAATATCGTCTTCCCACGATTCCGCCAGTTTCGAAAGACTTTGTAAATCAGCGCGTTGTGCAGCGCTTAGCATGTGAAAGCCGCCCATCTGCGTGGCCGTTTGCAGATAAGAATCAACCTTTTCCATCACTTGGTTGTATTCTTCTTCAGATTGAATTTGGTACATCATTGCTACCAATGTTAAACCTCTCTACCGCCGAGCGTAGTCTCCGCATAACATCTAACATCTTGTAACCCCCGACTTCAGTCGGGGGCAAAATAACCACGAATCACATCTATCATCTTTACAGAACATCAGCATCTAATTTGTTGAAGATGTGGGTGTTCTGTAAAGAAGGTAGATGTGATTAAGGGTTTAGTAGCGATTCCACCGGTTAAAACCGGCGGTTACAAGATGATAGATGTATGCACACGTTGCGCTCGGCGGTACCGAGGTTCTTTCGGCTTAATAAAACGCTCAGAAGCGTGTTGTTTTGAATGTTCAAATTTACGGAATTTTATTCCACTTTTCAAAATTTTATTTCCATAAAAGTGCAAAAAATTGACTTTAATCCTCAATGCACCCTTACCCGCTCCTTTTTGCCTACCTTTGCGGCCAAATTCCACCTCGCGACATGACTTTTGAAGATCTGAAACTTACAACGCCCTTGCTGAACGCCCTGAGCGACATGGGTTTCACCACACCCACGCCCATTCAGCAAAAAGCGTTTTCGGTGATCCTGTCGGGCCGCGATGTGGTAGGCATTGCGCAAACGGGTACCGGTAAAACCTTTGCTTATTTGCTGCCGATGCTGCGCGCCTTGTCGTTTTCGCAGCAAAAAGAACCGCGTATCCTGATCGTCGTGCCTACGCGCGAATTGGTGGTGCAAGTAGTCAGTGAAATCAGAAAACTCACCGCCTACATGACTGTGCGTACGGAAGGCGTGTACGGCGGCACAAATATTAACACCCAAAAATTATTGATTGCGAACGGTTTAGATATACTCGTAGCCACACCGGGTCGCCTCATGGACCTGGCTTTGAGCCGCGCGCTGAACCTGAAATACGTCCGCCAGTTTGTTATCGACGAGGTGGACGAAATGCTGAGCCTCGGTTTCCGGGCACAACTCACCACCATCCTTGACATGCTGCCCCGCAAACGCCAGAACCTGATGTTTTCGGCTACCATGACGGAAGAAGTGGACGATATGATTTCCGTCTTTTTCAACGTGCCCGTGTACGTGGAACCCGTGCGCGCGGGTACGCCCTTAGAACGCATCATACAATCGTCGTACTTAGTGCCGAATTTTTTCACCAAACTCAATTTGTTGGAAAACCTGCTGCGCCACGACGAATCCATGAGCAAGGTGTTGATTTTTGGTCCGTCGAAGCGCATCGCCGACGTGATTCACAAGCATTTGGATTCTTTTTTCCCGGATCAGTTTGAAATTATCCACGCCAATAAATCGCAGAATTTCCGCTTGAACGCCGTGGCGCAGTTTGAAAAAGGCTTGTGCCGCGGACTGATTACCACCGATTTGCTTGCGCGCGGCGTGGACGTGAGCGATGTGACCCACGTGATTAATGTGGACACGCCCACCGAGCCGGAATCCTATATCCACCGCATCGGGCGTACGGGTCGGGCCGACCGCGACGGGGCCGCGATCCTGTTTTTTACGGAACTTGAACGGGCGCGACACGACGCCATCGAAACCCTGATGGGACGCACCATTCCGTTGCTGCCCTTGCCGGAAGACCTGTTTATTTCCACCCAACTCACAGAAGACGAGCGCTACCCCGACGGCGACAAAAATTACCTGCTCCCGCCGCCGCTCAAAAAAGGCGCGTTCCATCAAAAACTCGCCAAAAACATGAAAGTGAACCTTGGAAACAAGAAGAAACACTTGCGGGATATGAAGTATAAGAAGCCGATTAAGAAGGCGCCGAAAAGGAAGGGCGGGTA
>JBAXTB010000244.1:0-8926 GCA_037130425.1 Bacteroidota bacterium | reverse complement strand
GCCATACACACCCGCGCTCCACGTGCCCGCAGGCATACGAAACACCTGAAAACCCTGGCCGAGCGTCACTTGTTGGGATACCAGCAAACGGCCGTTCAAATCCACGACTTCCAGGCGGGCTGATTTGTGCATATTGGCCGGAATTTTATCTAACGCCACGGTAAGTTCATCTTGTACCGGATTGGGATACACCAGGGCTTCCATGCCGAGTGCGGCTGCGTCCTGCACGGCGGAAATAATACCCAAATCCGTTTTCTGGAAGGTAGTTTTCCCCGTAGTGCTGCCTTCAAAAGTTGTAAAACGCAGTTTCCAAACCCGACTTTCGGCTGTTTTCAGGAAATAAACAAGGTTGGGTACCAAACTCCAGGAAGTGCCGCTGAACGATTTCCAGTCATAGCCGATCACATCAATATCAGCGCGCAGACTGTCTTGAAAATCAGCGAATTGTACCGTGGCAGGGTTTACGTTATTGGCCTGGGCCACTTGGCCGCCGCGCCCGCTTAAGATACCGGTTACGCCATAAGGGATATAAGTGCCGGAACCGGGGTCGAACAAAGGCGTAATGTAGCGGCAATACACCAGATCATAACCGCCGGCTGGTTCAACATCTGCAAAATTACCGGTGGCGAAACTGAAATACGCCATGGTTTTGCCTGCAAAATCTGCTTTATTAACTGTTTTGGTTACGGTATTGGTACCGTCAAGGTTGGCGTATTTAAAGGTGTAAACGCCACCCGCCAGCGACTCAATTTTGATTTTACGGTAATCGCCGTTGCGCAGTTTTACCACATAAACGCGATTGCCGGTGATCTGGCCGGTTTGCGTATTGAGCAGCCCCCAGCCAAAATCGAGTGCATTGGCGGTGTCTCGAACTTCATTGAAGCCGCCGTAATTCCAGGATTTTTCCGTGTTGTAGAGGCGGAAAATTTCAAGAAAAGCAGGATCCGGCTGTTCATCGAAATTGTCGGTAAGCGCGTCGTAGAGTTCCACTTCGGGCAAGGATACACCCATACTGCTGCCCTCGCTCTCATTGACAAAAACACCGGCATCCTGTTGGCCGAACACGCTGAAACCGATGTCCCAAATAGTATTCGCTACCTGTTTTTCAGTCCCGGCGCTTAGTTTGACATAACTTTGTTTTTGATAGCCGGAACCGGTAGCAATGGTTTGGTTTGTTTGCGCAGAAAGGTTTGCTGCAAATAGACAAGCCAGCGCGGCAATGGATAGATTTTTCATATATAGCAAGTGTTTATTTGAATTAATTGGTTTTGTGGGAAACCGCCCACAAGATTACAGATAAATTGGGCGCCCGCCACAAAAACGGATCGAACCTCACTTCTTCCCATTCATCAAAATCTCCACATCAAAACCCAATTCCCGGAGTTTATCCTGGCTCAATTCCTCCAGATTCTTGATTTCCAACACTTTACCTTCCTTGTTTTTAAAGGTCAAAATCACGTTTTCCTTGTTTTCCACATTTTGCTGGGCCGTTTGCGCCCGCGCAGCCATGTCATCGGCCCGGTCGATGGCCTGATGCAGTTGGGTGATCGCCTTTTTTTCATTGTCCTGCGCGTCCTGTAGACGCTGCTGCATTTCTTCCGATTTGACGATGTTTTGGTTCAACACTTTTTTCAGGTCTTCTACCTGAGCTTTGGCCGCCGCCAGTTCCGCTTCGCGGGCGTACTTTTCCTCCTCGGCGCGTTGGGCTTCTAAGCGCGCATGTTCGGCTTTTTCACGCCGCGCAATTTCCTCGCTGTTGATGAGTTCGTTGCAGTTTTGCAGCGAAAGCAGTTTTTCAAGGCTTACAATATCAACAGATACTACATAATCAACCTTAAATTGTTCAGAACTGCTGTACACTTCGCCGCCGACGCTGAATACGACGCCGCTGATTTCCGCATCCCCGGTCACTTTGGTGTACCTGCGCGCGTAAACAGTCGTGAGTTTCGCCGAGCGGATATAATAGGTCTTTTTGCGCACTTCAGGGCTAACATTCACCGAGGCGCGGCAAATCTCCACATAAGGAATATAGTCTTCGGGCAAAAACGAATGACCAATGTCGGTGATAATCAATTCATTAATGGCGTCGCGTTCCACTTTGGTGGATGCGATGCTGTACGCGCCGTTGAACTTGAATTTGGAATCAATTTTGGCATTGTAAATCACGTCCGAAGTGGAAGTCGTCACAATCGGCGGTTTGTCCTGCCGCACAAAACGGGTAAGCACCGTGGTTTTGTTGCCGTCGATCATAATCATGGCGCCCGCCAACTGGTCTATTTTGTTGACAAAGCCGGAAAGCCCCTTAATGAACGTGCGCTGTTTGTAAGAATCGGGCAAATCAAAACCCAAAGACACAGGACTTAGTTTGATTTTCCGCGACATCTGCGCCGAAGCGACGTTGAACGATAAAAAACTAAGCAGGAACAAGAAGATTGAAATACGCATGGCGGGAATCGGATGTGAAAATGGATGGCCCCGAAACGCAAAACGGGCCGGTAAAATTACGCACATCCTTAATATTTAAGTTATTTGAATTCCCGCCTTTTCGTCGCGGTTCGCCAAATCAATATTGACCAAAATGGAGGCGCATAAAAAGAACAGCGACCCGATTTTATCCGTTTCCACCAAATCGTTCATCAACATAAGCAAGTCGATGAGCACAAAACACAATACAGCGGCTACCAAGGTGCGGCGGCGGCTTTTATTGCTTGTTTGATGGTAAATCTGTTCACCCTTGAGCATGGTAATAATGCTGAAAAGCAGGAAAAAAAACATGCCGGGCAGCCCTTGTTCTACGGCCATCAGCAAATAATAATTGTGGATACCGGAATGTTCCGGGTTGTCGCTCACGTAAGTCTTAAAACTATTAACCGTGTAATTTTTATAATAAAAGTAAAAAGTACCCGGCCCGAATCCAAGGCCCGGCTTTTCCCGGATCATATACGAGGCCGCCACCCAACGATACACGCGTTCCATGGTGGAAATATCTTCTAATTTGGTAGTGGCTTCCAGCAAGTTGGTAAAACGGGTATGCGTAATCGTACGCTCATAATTGGGCGCAAACCGAAGCCAATTGTCGCGCGTGCCCACAAAACCGATAAAAATGGCCGTTACGATGCCAAATCCAAGCAGGGCCACCTTCATCATACGCCAACGAATCATCCAATAAATACCGATGGCCGCCACGAGCGCCACGTATGCCGCGCGCGTGTACGCGAAGTTAATGCCCACTAAAAACGCCAAAATGCCGAATACCAACAGCCACCACAGCGCGCTGTATCGCTTGTACCAATACGTGCCGTACCAAACAAACGGGATAAAAATGGCCAAAGAACAGGCGTACATCACGTGGTTTCTGAAAAACGGCCCCATCACGTATTCCACTTCCGTAAACGAAAAGCCGATCAAGGCATGGCGAAACACCACGATGAGCATGGCGCCAAGCAAGGGCGTAAAGAACCACCACAACATTTTTTTGTAATCCCGTTCGGTGGTCAGAACATGGCCGGCGAGGAAATAAAAAACGATCACATACCAGCCTTTCGCCAGCCAGTATTTGAACGACACATACGGGTCTTGCGAACCGACCATACATACCGTCATCCAGGCTAAGTGCAAAAACAGCGCATAACTGATCGGGTGTTTTAAAAAACGGGCGTCAACGCTTTTCCAGTTTTTTAAAAACCAAAGCGTGCCCACAACGGTGAGCAGCCACATAAACTGCTCTGAAGGAAAATCCGTGGCGAATCCGCCGGGCAGCGCCACTTCCACCGACAAGGGAATGGCGGCAAATAGAAAGAAGTATATTTTGCGAAAATCAACGACTGCCAGCCACAAAAGCGCAAGGAAGATCGGAGCGCCCATCAACCACAACATGTCCAACTGAATGGCTGTCAGCACCAATGCCACCCCGGCCGTTGCATACAAAGCAAACCCAAAGCCTTGCGGGTGCGCAGCGGGCACACCCCAAAAAGCCGCGATGCTGCGCGGGATTTGTTGCAGGAAAAAGGAGCGGATGGTGTTGCGCATAGTCTGCCGCCGTTTAGGCCTGCGATATTTTTTCCCAGTCAATTTCCCGGTAGCCTTCTACCAACAGGATGCCCAACACAGAAAACAAAAATGCTGCAATGACAGCGGCGATCACGATCACGCTGCGCTTTGGGCGGTTCTTGGCAAGCGGAATTTCTGCCGCTTCCAGCAGTTGTATAGCCGGAATATCGGTATTATACGCCGATTTGATCTGGTTATACCGCTCCTGGTCGAAGGTCAATTGCTTGCGGCCTTGAAAATGCAGGTCGGCCAGCACCGATATTTTAGGTAAGCCTTCGTTGTATTGTTTGATGGTCAAATGTTCTCCGTCGACGTTGTCAGACAGTAATTTTTTGCGTTCTGCCTCGTATGCGCGCACATTTGCCTTGATATATTGAATGGTATCCGGAGGAATCAAGGGGTTGTTGTCCAGCACTTCGAGGCGCGCTTTGCTGCGGGTTATTTCAGATTCAGCATCGCCCAATTGCTTGGAAAGTTGTTCGCCCTGGGAGCCCGAATTATACAATCGGTAATGCGCTTGCATCTTTTCTAAGCTATCGGCCAACACCACCAACTCCTTTTTCTTCCGGTTCATATTGTCTTCAAACGTAATCAGCAGCGTTGCCTGGCTTTTTTTGATCAGGCGCTGACCGATTTCGTTGATTTTATTCCGGGCGGCATTTGCAACGTCGGCGGCTAACTGCGGATCCGTATCTTCAACGGATAGTTCGATGGCGTCGTTCTTATTCTTTTGGGCGCTGTATAAGCCTCGGAAGGTTTCACGCACTAAAAAGCGGCCTTTTTGGGAAGTAGAATCGATGCCGTAATGTTCAAACAGGTGGAATTTTGTTACCATTGCATCCACCACTTCCATGCTGTTGGCTATTTCAGCAATCCGGTCGAGGTCGCGATCTGATCCAAAATACGGCGTAACCTGACTGGTGTAACCGAATATCAATTCCGGACTGGCAAGTTCCGGGCTGGCCGGATAGAACACGGTCGTCGCCTTGTAATAGTTTTTCATCAACAGCACCGCAATGGTACTGCCGACGAGTGTGACGAGTAAAATATTCCGAATCGCCTTTCTCCAACGGTAAATAGAGCCTAAAATGCCAAGTAGGTTGTCGCCTTTGTTCATATTTTGAATGGTTATGCCGGCAATTAAAGCGGTTTTAAGCCGCAAATTTCCAAAGAGCCGCAAAAGTAATAAAAACAACAGCGCCCGGCGGAAATTTCCGTCGGGCGCTGCGTCTCGTTCCGGTAATGCCGGAACGTTTTACTTCTTCTTTGTGCTGCTTACAGCCGGTACCGGTTTTACAAATTTTTCACATTCAGCCAGCAGGAATTCAGCTTTTGGCCGGTATCTGAAGTTCGGGTCGGTTTCATTAAACTTGCGTTGCAGGAAGAAACGCAGTTCTTTTGCAGCCTCTTCATAGCGTTTTGCGTGCAACAGACTGTCGCCCCGACGCAGGCGCGCGAGCCAGTGGATGGGTTGAACGGCCAGGGCGCGTTTGATCGCGTGGTCAAAATCCTGGGCAGCGCTTTCCCATTCGTTTTTCATCATTTTTATTTTACCGCGGCCGTAAAATGGTTCGGCATTGTTCGGGTAAATATCAATGCTCTTGGAAAAATCATACAAGGCATCGTTGTAGTTTTTCAACTTATAGTTTACATAGCCGCGGCGTTCGTAAGCCAAAGCGTTTTTTTCATATTTTTCAATGGCGCGGCTCAAAGCCTCGGAGGCTTCCACCCTCATACCGGCTTCGATGAGCTGACGGCCCCGAATGTATTCTGTAACGGCAGCTTTTTCCGACATTGGCTCGATGTTGTGCTCGTCCAGGATTTGGCCGTTGAGCACCCACCATGCGCCCACCTGCCCGGCCAACGCAAACTGTGCGATTTCCTTCAAAATAGAAGTGGTGCTGCGCCAGCTTTTTTCCGTACTCATCAGGGTTTGCTGAACGACATTCAAAGAAAAATCCGTATCCGAGAAGATCTCTTCTGCTTTCAGCAAAACATCTGCTTTAAAATAACTTTCAACACGCGTATGCCAATGGCGTAATACCATGTCATAAGTCCGCTGAGAACCGAAGTCGAGCCGACCTCTGAAAATTAATTTGAGTGGTGCGCATTGCGCTTGCGTATTCATCCTGCCTGCTGTTTACGTCGTTAAATGCAGTGCAGGAATTTACAAACAATTGCTTTTAAGGCCCTT
Organism: Bacteroidota bacterium; assembly: GCA_037130425.1. Taxonomy (GTDB): domain Bacteria; phylum Bacteroidota; class Bacteroidia; order Chitinophagales; family Saprospiraceae; genus M3007. The sequence continues at coordinate 2,682 of JBAXTB010000244.1, read as the reverse complement.
GAATGTGAAAAAAACCGGCACTACAATATAAAAATAGTCTCATTCGGTTATTAGGTTTATTCAGGTCTTTATTAAAGCCGCGTATCATCTATGAGCATTTCGGCAACGAATGCCTTGAAATGCTTAGAGCGACAGTGGCCTATACTTGCTCCGGCGGCAATTAAATGCACCGACGGATAAGACTGGGGGTACCGCTGGCTTGACAAGCGACTTGCTGTAGCCGTCAAAAAACCAAAAACCACGAAATCTTGAATCGAAATCCCCTTTAGAATAGATGTTCCGGTTATTCACCACAAAGTTCCGGATAAAGGGGACGCTTTCCCAAAGTGAGAACAAAGTTGCAGCTTTTTATCGTAATAAACAAACATCAATTGGTAAGATTTTTTGTCGCCCGGCGACATATCGGCTTTCATTTACTTGGCCGAAAGGTTTGGTTGCCAATAAATAAACTGCTTCCTGTGTTATTTTAGAAAAAGTATTTTGCAAAATCATTGTTTTGTGTATTTAATTTACTGAATATCAAGTCATAAAAAAACTTCATTTAATCCCCAAAACCATTCAAAAACTCCAAAAAATCTTTTCAAAAACAGCCAAAATATTGTAATTTTGCAGCCCTATGATAGAAGAGCAGATTCCAACAGAAGAACAACCCAAACAGGCCTCTGATTATGGCGCCAGCAGCATTACGGCGCTTGAGGGTCTTGAAGCCGTCCGGAAGCGTCCGGGCATGTATATCGGCAGTACCGACATTAAAGGACTACACCATTTGGTGTGGGAGGTTGTGGATAACTCAATTGACGAACACCTCGCCGGGTTTTGCACCGATATTTGGGTGACCATCCATGAAAATAACGCCATTACCGTAAAAGACAATGGTCGCGGTATCCCGACAGGTATGCAAGCGCAGCTCAAAAAATCGGCGCTTGAGGTTGTGATGACCGTGTTGCACGCCGGTGGTAAGTTTGACAAGAACACCTATAAAGTATCTGGCGGTTTGCACGGAGTAGGCGTATCCTGCGTAAATGCATTGTCTATTCACCTGCGCGCCGAAGTACACCGCGAAGGCAAAATGTTTGAACAAGAGTACTCGCAAGGCAAGCCACTGTACTCCGTGCGCGAAATTGGGGACACCGAGGATCGCGGCACGATTATACATTTCCTGCCGGATCCCGAAATTTTTGAAACCGCCGAGTATAAATTTGATATCCTGGCGCATCGTTTGCGCGAATTGTCGTACCTGAACAAAGGCTTGCGTCTGCTTTTGACCGACGAACGGGAAAAGGAAGACGGCGTGTACAAACACGAAGCGTTTTTCTCGGAAGGCGGCCTGCAAGAATTCGTTTTGTACCTTGACGAATCCAAAACGCGCCTGATCGAAAAACCGATCTACATCACCGCCAAAGAAGAAGGCGTAGATGTGGAGGTGGCTATCGCCTACAATACTTCGTATTCCGAAAATGTGGTGTCGTTTGTAAACAACATCAGCACCCGCGACGGCGGTACGCACGTGAGCGGTTTCCGCCGCGCCCTGACCCGCGAGTTCAAAAAATACGGCGACGACAACGGTTTCTTTAAAAAAATCACGTTCCCGATTTCCGGCGAAGACTTTATGGAGGGCCTCACCGCCGTTATTTCCGTAAAAGTGCCCGAACCGCAGTTTAAAGGCCAAACCAAGGGCGAACTCGGCAACTCGGAAGTAACCGGCATCGTGAGCCGCTGTGTGGGCGACGCGCTGAAGGTGTTCCTCGAAGAAAACCCAAACCTCTCCCGCCGCATCATTGATAAAGTCGTGTTGGCTGCTACCGCGCGCAATGCCGCCCGCAAAGCCCGCGAAATGGTGCAGCGCAAAGGCGCCTTAACCGGAAGCGGGTTGCCCGGTAAATTAGCCGACTGCGCCAGCCGCAACCCGATCGACTCCGAGGTGTTTCTCGTGGAAGGGGACTCGGCAGGTGGTACGGCCAAACAGGGTCGCGACCGCCACACTCAAGCGATTCTGCCGCTGCGCGGTAAAATCCTGAACGTGGAAAAAGCGCTGGAACACAAGATTTACGAAAACGAGGAGATCAAAAATATCTTTACGGCCTTGGGTGTGAGTATTTCTGAAAATGACGAAGGCCACCGCGTGCTGAACATCGAGAAACTGCGCTACCACAAGATCGTCATCATGTGCGACGCCGACATCGATGGCAGCCACATCACGACGCTGATCCTGACCTTCTTTTTCCGCTATATGCGCGAACTGATCGTAAACGGGCATATTTACATTGCACAGCCGCCGCTTTACTTGGTGAAAAAAGGCAAAAACCAGCGCTACTGCTGGAATGAAAAGGAACGCAAAGCCGCACAATTTGACTTTTCGGGCGGCCGCGAAGACGATGATTCCGTAAAAGTGCAGCGCTATAAGGGTTTGGGTGAAATGAATGCGGAACAACTTTGGGAAACCACAATGGATCCAAAATTCCGCATCCTTAAGCAAGCAACTATTGACGACGCCGTAGAAGCGGATCGTATGTTTGCGATGTTGATGGGCGATGAGGTGCCGCCGCGCCGCGCGTTTATTGAGGCAAATGCGAAGTACGCGCGGATTGATGTGTAGGATTTTTAGCTGATTGCGAGGGGATGGGACGCAGATGACGCGGACTAAAGCGCAGATTTAAAAGGATTTGCTTTTTGAGAGGGGAT
>JBAXTB010000243.1:0-8938 GCA_037130425.1 Bacteroidota bacterium | reverse complement strand
ATTTTTCGATTGTAACCGAAAAATATTATAATAATTTTCGATTACAATCGAAAAATGTTATAATTTTGTTGAAAATCCGAAAAATGCTGATTAAACGTGATTTATATAAAACAATTGAGCAGCGCTTGTCGCCAGGCAAAGCGGTTATTTTATTTGGTCCGCGGCAGGCCGGTAAAAGCACCATTTTAAGTGAAATCGGGCAACATTCCACCTTAAAGGTACTTCGGCTCGATTGTGACGACGCGACCGTGCGTATGCGTATGGAAATCCAAAACCTGCCCAACCTGAAAAACCTGATCGGCGATGCGGAATTAGTGCTGATTGATGAAGCCCAACGCGTAAAAAACATCGGAATTACCTTAAAAATCATCATCGATCAAGTCAAAACGCCGCGTTTGCTGGTCTCCGGTTCCTCCGCGTTTGAACTGGCAAATGAAATCAACGAACCGCTTACCGGCCGGAAATGGGAATTTATGCTCCTGCCTTTTTCCACAGGCGAAATGATTCGATACCACGGCCAGTTTGAAGAAAGCCGGCGACTTGAGCAACGGCTTTTATACGGCATGTACCCCGAAGTCGTGACCAATGAAGGTCTGGAACGACAAATCCTGAACCAACTGGCAAACAGCTATTTGTACAAAGACATCTTCACTTTTCAGGATTTGCGCAAACCCGAATTGTTAGATAAAATCCTGAAAGCCCTGGCGGTACAAATCGGAAGCGAAGTATCGTACAACAATTTAGCAACCCTGATTTCGAGCGACACATCTACTGTGCAGCGCTATATCGACTTGCTTGAAAAGTCTTTTATCATTTTCAGGCTCCCCGCTTTTAGCCGGAATGTGCGCAACGAACTGAAAAAAACGCGTAAAATTTATTTCTGGGACTGCGGCATCCGCAACGCCATTCTCGGCGATTTTCGTCCGCTGGCTGTGCGCAATGACCTTGGCGGACTTTGGGAAAATTTTCTCATCGCCGAACGACGTAAGTCAAACATTTACAAGGAATTCTACGGACATTCTTATTTCTGGCGCACCGCCCAACAACAGGAAGTGGACTACATCGAAGAATACGACGGGCAGTTGCACACCTACGAATTCAAATGGAATGCCGGTAAAACTGCCAAACTCCCGCTTACGTTTTCAAACGCCTATCCCGGTTCTGAGTTTACGTTGATAAGTCCAGAGAGCTACCTCGATTTTTTAGGGTAAATCATATAGAAAAATATCTAAAAATCAAGAAATTACTTAGCATATTGTAAAAATCCCGAAGGGATTATATGTTTATAGATCGGATAGGGTAAAATGTCCCAATCCTGAAAGGATTGTATGTAAAAACGCTATAAAACACATACAATCCCTTCGGGATTTTTTGATGGTATGTAGTTACGAAACTGATACATTAAGCGTTACTGGGCAACAAATAAATTTTCATCAAATAGCATTTTTTCATTTTCTCCGCTCGCGCCGGGTTCCGCTCGCGCCGGGTTCCAACCCGGTGTGTACCATCCTGCGGGTTTTACCCGCTTACCTTAGTTTCGTAAACGGACGTATTAACATTTAAAGACGGCAAACAAACCGCTTGCATTAAGGACTCAATCCCTATATTAAGAGCATCTCAAACGTTTTTTCGCTGGAAGATTGAGCCTGCCGTACGTTTACGAAACTGAAAAAGTTTCGCAAACGGCATCCAATTCAATCCATCCTGAAAATCTTCAAATCCAAATAATCTTGGTATACCTTTGGCCATCTAAACCTGGTCATCATGCGCAATATCCTGCTCTCCTTTGCCCTGCTGCTTTCAACGGCTTTAAGCGCCCAAACGCCCCTGTCTTACGTCAACCCGTTTATCGGCACCGACGCCCACGGACACACCTACCCAGGCGCCACCGCCCCCTTCGGCATGGTGCAACTCAGCCCCGATACCCGGCCGTCCATGATGGACTGGGATGCTTGCTCTGGCTACCATTATTCCGATTCCCTCATTTACGGTTTCAGCCACACCCACCTGAGCGGCACAGGCGTTCCCGATTATTGCGACATCCTGTTTATGCCCTACACCGGCAAACCTTATTTGGAAACCCGCGACAACGCATCGGGTTTTAAAAAGAAAAATGAAATCGCGCAGGCCGGTTATTACTCGGTTTTCCTTGAAAAAGACCGTATTAAAGCCGAATTAACGGCCACCACCCGCGTCGGCGTACACCGCTACACCTTCCCGCTCAACCGCGAACAGGCGCACCTGATGATCGACCTGCGCCACCGCGACGAGGTGCTGGAATCATCCATCGAGGTCATCAACGACCACGAAATTGTGGGCCATCGTGTGTCGCGCGCCTGGGCAAAAGAGCAGCACGTGTACTTTGTGGCGCGTTTTTCCCAGCCCTTTTTTAATGCCCGCATGTTGGACATGGCCAAATCGCCGCACGTATCCGACCGCAAGGCAAACAGCACATCCATCATCGGCCTGCTCGATTTTTACCAGTACGGCAACCCGCTTGTGGTGACGGTCGGGCTTTCCGGCACCAGCATCGACGCGGCCCGCCGCAATTTGGAAGGCGAGTGCGATCATTTTGATTTTGACAAAGTAAAAACCGAAACCCAGGCCAGCTGGCAAAAACAACTGTCTAAAATAGAAGTAGAAGGCGGCACAGACGCGCAAAAAACGGCGTTTTACACCGCGCTTTACCACACGATGGTGGTGCCCAATACCTGGAGCGACCTTGACGGCCAATACCGGGGCCGCGACGGACAAGTACACCGCACCCGCGCGCACGATGTGTACACGGTGTTTTCGCTTTGGGATACTTACCGCGCCTGTAACCCGCTGTACACCATCCTGGAACCGCGCCGCGTGAACGATTTTATCCAAACGTTTCTGCGACAATATGAAGAAGGCGGCCTGTTGCCCGTTTGGGAACTTTCTGGCAACGAAACCGATTGCATGATCGGCAACCACGCCATCCCGGTCATCACCGACGCGTATATGAAGGGCATTCGCAACTACGACGCGGAGGAAGCCTTGCAAGCCATGATAAAAAGCGCCGATTCCGACCGTTACGGCCTGCCCTGGTACCGCCAATTGGGTTATATTCCTTCGGACAAAGAACCCGAATCGGTGTCCAAAACGCTGGAATATGCCTTCGACGACTGGTGTATCGCTCAAATGGCCAAGGCAATGGGTAAAACCGATGTTTACGACCGGTTTATCCGCCGCGCGCAGTCGTACAAAAACGTATTTGATCCAAGCACGGGTTTTTTTCGGGGCAAAAACAACAACTCTTGGCACCAGCCCTTCGATCCCTTTGAGGTCAATTTTAATTACACGGAGGCCAACGCCTGGCAATACCGTTTCGCTGCGCCGCAAGACATTGACGGCATGATGCGCATGTCGGGCGGAAAGGCCGGTTTTGCCACGCAACTCGACAGCCTGTTCACGGCGCACCCCAAAACCACGGGCCGCGACCAGGCCGACATCACGGGCCTCATCGGCCAATACGCCCACGGCAACGAGCCCAGCCACCATATTGCTTACCTGTACAATTACGCCGGTCAGCCCTGGAAAACCCAGCAACGCGTCCGCCAAATCATGGATCTTATGTACAGCGACCGCCCCGACGGCCTAAGCGGCAATGAAGACTGCGGCCAAATGTCGGCCTGGCTGGTATTTTCGGCCATGGGTTTTTACCCGGTGGTTCCCGGCACCGGCGTGTATGCAATAGGTACGCCGATGTTTGAAAAAGTGGTGGTTCACCAGGAAAACGGCACAAACTTTACGCTTTTGGCGCCCGACGCTTCCACCCAACGCTGCTACATCCAAAAAGCGCGCTGGAACGGCAAACCCATGAGCCGCAGTTGGTTCTCGCACACGGACTTAAGCGGCGGCGGCGAATTGCAACTTGATATGGGCGATAAGGCTTCTGATTGGGGCGCAAAAGACGCCGATTGCCCGGTTTCCGGCATCGTCGATCAAGCAATTGTACCGGCGCCTTTTGTCCTCACAGGCGCGCGCGTATTCCGGGAAAATCAAATGGTAGCCTTGGGTTGCGCCGACGCCAAAGCCGATCTGTTCTACACGCTCGACGGCGCGGAACCGACTTCAAAATCAATGCGTTATACTAAACCGTTTAAACTTGACAACTCTGCGAAACTATTGTTTTATGCGCAAGGCAAAAACAGTAAAAGCGCCGTGATGAGCGCCGAATTTACCAAAATGCAAGCCAATGTACACGTTTTACGATACAACACCCGCTATGACAACCAATACACGGCCCGCGGCGAAGACGGCCTGGTGGATATGCTGCGCGGCGGCGCCGATTTTCGATCCGGCGGCTGGCAAGGCTATGAGGGTGTAAACCTGGATGTAATATTGGATTTAGGTAAAAGCAAATCGGTCACGCGTTTAACCGCCGGTTTTTTACAAGACGAAAATTCGTGGATTTTCCTGCCCGCCCGCGTGGAATTTGAGGTTTCTGATGATGGAAAAACCTTCAAACCTGCCGGAACAGTGCAAAACGACGTATTGCCAACGGAAAAAGGCACGATTCAAAAGGATTTTGCGTTATCGCTTTCTGGCGTGCAGGCGCGTTATATACGTGTCGTGGGCGTGTCGCTGGGCAATTGTCCGGCGGGACATAAGGGCGCGGGCAATCGGTGTTGGTTGTTTGCGGACGAGGTGATGGTGGAGTAAGGCATAATATTGCGCATGATTGGTCATTTTTTTCGGAACTTTGTCAAAGAAGGGTTTGACTTTCCAACTTTAAAAACAACCACTTATCAGAACCATATTCTTCATATTGCTCAACTTATTCGTTTGGTCGGCGCGCGGCCAAAGCCCGGAGGAAATTGAACGTTCCACAGGGGAAGTTGATATAATGCTCGACAAGGCGAAGCAATCGGGCAGCGATACGGAGAGCCATGTACTGGCCGAGCAAAGCCTCAGTATAGCCCGCAGCCTGCATTATGACGGCGGAATCATTCGGGCTTGCATGATTTTAGGCGAACACGATGTGCATTTGGGCAAAATTGAAGAAGCCCTGCAGCACTACCTCGAGGCGGAAGCCAAAGCGCAATCATCGGCCGACAAAACAACTTTATTAGGCATTTACACCGCATTGGGCGACCTGTTTATGCAGGAAAAATTGTACTCCGGCGCCCGGCGCTATTACGCCGCAATTCTTAAATTGAAGGGAGAAGACAATGGCGCTACGGAAAAATTAGCCGATGCTTATTTGCAGGACATGTTGGCCGACAGCGCAGAAATTTATTATAAAAAACTGATTGTCAAGTATAAAGAAAGCGACGATCCGTTTCCGCTGGTGCGTATTTATCAAAAATTAGCGGGCGCTTACGATCAGCAAAAAAATGCGGGCAAAAGCCTTTATTACTACCTCCCGATCGAGGCTTTGATTGAGCGATACGGGAACACCCAGGAGCGTTCAATTTTATATAATAACTTGGGCCGACAGTTTGCCGCCCAGGGTCGAAACGCGGAAGCGCTTGTTTATTTCCAAAAAGCCGAACTCCAGTGCGTGTACATTCCCTGCAACTATCCGGAGGTTTTGTACGCAAACATGGGCATTGCCCTGCACAACACCGGCGATACCAAACGCGGTCTGGAATACCTGCTCAAAGCGCAGGCCATTTTGGCAGACCGGAAGGATCACAATGCGCTGGCCAACCTGGAGCATTTGATCGCACGGGTTTATTTTAGCGCCAACGATTATTACAACGCACTGTCGCACAACAACTTAGCCATTCAATACGCCGAAGAAACCAAGCAGAATATCGTGCTGGCGGACGCTTACAGCACTGCGGCCGACTTGTACCATGAACTCTATGATTTTGAAAAAGCCTACGATTTTTATAAAAAATACCTGACCCTCGAAAACGCGAACCGGCAAGCAGAAAACGAAAAAGAACAGGCCCTAAACCAGCAGCGCACTTTGCTGGCCGAAGCGGAAGGACAAATTAAATACCTCATTGCGCGTCAAAATTTCCGGGATCTGGAACTGTCGCAGGAACGCTTTGAACGTGAGCGCTTGTCTTTGTTGAATAAAAACTTAGAACTCGAAACCCGCCAGAAAGAAGACAAACTACTACTGCTGCAAAAAGAAAAAGAGGTAGACGATGTGAAACAACGCGAACTTACCCTCCAAGCCTTACAAGCGCGACAGGCACTTCGGCTGGCGGCCCAACAATTTGACGCGGAAAAACAAAGTCGTGTCATTTTTGACCTCAAGCGGCAAGAAGAAATAGACCGTACCCGGCACCAAGCCGACAGCCTCAAGGGCGCGCAGGACCGGGCCATTTTGCAACGCGACAATGACATTGCCAAACTGAAACTCGGTCAGCAGGAAACCTTTCGGAGTTTTGTGTACGGATTAGTCTCCCTGCTGCTGGTCATCCTGGGGCTGCTGGGCGCGGGCTGGCTGTTTGCGCGCCGCACCAACAAACGCCTGAATACGCAAAACCATCAAATTCAGGCCCAAAACAAGGAAATTGCCGAAGAACGCCACAAAAGCGACCGTCTTTTGCTCAACGTGCTGCCCGAGGAAATCGCCCAGGAACTGAAAACCAAAGGCCACGCCGCTCCGCAATACTACGATTCCGTTACCGTGCTGTTCACTGATTTTGTCAACTTCACCCGTTTATCGGCCACCATGACGCCAAAGGAAGTTATCGACGAATTGGACGAATGTTTCCTGGCTTTTGATGAAATTTGTGAAAAACACGGCCTCGAAAAAATCAAAACCATCGGCGACGCCTTCATGTGCGCCGGCGGCATTCCGGTTCCAAACGATACCCACCCGGTAAACGCCGTGGAAGCCGCCCTCGAAATGGCGGCCTGGTTAGAAAACCGCAACCAAACCAATCCGCGCGCCATGTTCCGCGAAATGCGGATCGGGGTACACACGGGGCCTGTGGTGGCTGGCGTGATCGGTAAAAACAAATTCGCCTACGATATTTGGGGCGATGCCGTCAATTTAGCCGCCCGGCTGGAGGAAAACGGCGAAAACGGCAAAGTCAATATTTCAGGCCATACCGCCGAAATTGTGCGAAAACACTTCAAACTTGTATACCGGGGCATCAAAGACGTACATAACAAAGGCGCGGTGGAGATGTATTTTGTGGAGCACAAAGAAGTTTAGAATTTTGCACTTTTGCTTTATGAGGATCCCACGATAAACATAGCAACAGATCAGCTTTAACACATCTTTACCAAAGCAGTGATAATGGCGGCGTCGTTGATTTCAGGGTTTTGTAACCCCTATTTCAAAAACCGTTTCGTCTCCACCGTCGCTCCTTCCAACATGCGCAGGAAATAAACGCCGGGCGTCAACGCTGCCACATCCACCGCGAAATCAACCGTTTCTGCCAGCATGTTTCCGCTTTGCAGCAGGCGACCGGAATCGTCAAATATTTGCCAGACGGCGCCGTTCGTTGTAGCCGTTTCCAAATTTACATGTAACCGATCTATGGCGGGTGAAGGAGACAGACTCATATTGCCGGTTTTACCAAGCGTTATTGACAACAATTTGCTGTATTCAAACTGTCCGTCGAAATCAACCTGCTTTAAGCGATAATAATTATGGCCAGGCAAAGGGGATTCGTCGACAAAACGATAAATGCTGGTTTTTGCGGCATTTCCTGCGCCTTGTACCTGTCCAATGGACTGAAAATCAATCCCGTTCGAGCCGCGCTCAATGGAAAAGTAGTCATTGTTTTGCTCCGTAGCCGTTGAAAACGAAATCTGCACCCCTGCGGCTACTTTACGCACCTCGAAGCCGATCAGGGATACCGGCAACGCCAGTGCGGACGACACTTTCACGTCATCAATGCGGTAATTGCCGGCAAAATCGAAGCAGGCAACATTTACAACATTTGTGGTATAGGTCCAGCGAAAACTTACGTTTGATTTGTTTTCGATGCCCGCCGGCAAGGTAGTTGATGTGAATACCTGCCAGGCGCCGATGGTTCCCGGCGTGCTGTACGTAATCGCGTTCCAGCTGGCGCCGTCGCTGCTCCATTCAAGGGTAACAGCCGGCGTAAAGGTGCTCGTTCGGCGGTGGCCAAATTTTAGGGTAATGCCGCCGCGCCCCAAGGTAGAAATGCCGTCTATTTGAAAACTGCGGGTTTGGCCGTTGGGATTGCAATTGCGTGACACAAGGTTGTTGCCGCCGGAAGCGCCGACATAACCGGAAGAAGGCGTGTCGGTGTTGGTGAAAATTTCGGAGGAGGTAGCCGACCAGCCGCTTGGCAAGGCCGGTTGCGTTATGCCGTCAAAATTTTCGGTAAAAAGCATTGTTTGGGCCTGCAATCCAAGGCGCATGAACAATAGCAACAGGATTAAAGCATAATGTTTGTTTTGCATGACGTGTTTGTTTTACGCGATTAAAGTGATTAAAATGATTAAAGTGGTATTGGCAATCGAAAACAGCCTGGTTAGCCGCTTGTTTTGACGCCGTTTAAGTTAGGTTTTTTGGGCTAAAAAAAGTTCCCGGAGGGGGCGTTTTTTTTGCGGAGGGGGGAAATTTTAATTTTGTGGATGTTTAGTTCCGCTTACGTGAAGCATAATGTCATTGGGTTGGCGCTAATTTAGGTTTTTGGTTTTCGGTGAAGGTAATTCTGTGCTTTTCGCTTGGCCGCCCCCTGCCCCTGAAGGGGAGTTGATCGCAAGTAGTTGATAATCTGTGCATTAAGCAAAAAACTTGATCTTGGGTATGAAAAAAGAGTTTTTGGGGTTTTAGAAAATTATTAGTCATCATAAATGGAGTCTTGAGGCCATCTAAGACCTTTAGTATTATAAAGAGATGATTATCACCCTCTTGTGTGCAAATTCTCTTTAGGGGCAATGTCACAGATTTAAGGAATTTGGTTTTGTTGAGGCGGATGATTGTTCTTCGCTTGTTCGACCCCAAACCCCTAAAGGGGCCGAT
>JBAXTB010000242.1:0-8940 GCA_037130425.1 Bacteroidota bacterium | reverse complement strand
AACAACCTGACGGCGGTATTCGACGGGCCGCCTGCGGAATGCACCCCGCGCGCTACCGCCGGGGTTTGGTACAGTTGGCAAGCCGATTTTACCGGTAAAGCAAAATTCAATTCGGGCGCCGATTTTAACGATGTCGCCAATGTTTATACGGGCGGTTGCGCTTCCCCGCAGTCCATGACCTGCAACAACCGCGACGAACATGGTTTTACCGGCGAATCAACCTATTTTGATGCCGTGGCTGGCAATACCTACCTGATTCGGGTGAGCGGCACGGAAGAACCTTACGGCGTCGCGCGCGGCAACCTGTGTGCGCGCGTGGAGGCTGTCGCGAACGCGCCAGCGCAACCCGTCAACGATGCCTGCGATCATGCCCTTGACTTAACGGTGAATGGCCCTTGCATAGCCGGAAATAACCGCAATGGTACCATGTCGACCCAATTGCCTTCGCTGAATGAACTGGCGCGGTCTGATGTTTGGTATCGCTTCACTGCGCCGCCCGCGCTTACCGCCAATCAGATTTTGCAGGTTCAAAGCAATGCTTCGTTTTCAGACATTATTACCTTATACGCAGGCGGCTGCAACAACCTGACCGAAATTGCGGGCAACCACCACGGCCGTTCCTTGGATTTGCCGGCGCTGACGGAAGGCCAAACGTACTATGTTCAAATTGCCGGCAATTTTGCCTCCATCGAAGGGGATCTTTGCCCGCAAATCCTTAAAAAACAAGAAAATGCGCCTGCAAATGACAATTGTATAGCCGCAGAAACGATCGCACTTAATGGCCAATGCACGCCCGGAACCAATGCATTTGCGGGTTTCTCCGGCAATATTCCGCCTTGTGTATCCAACGTAACAAGCGATGTGTGGTATAAATTCACCGCTACGGCATCCGGTGCGGTGCGCATCAATACCGGCGCACAGTTTGAGCACGTCATGGCCGTTTGGTCGGGCGATTGCAATGGTTTGACGCCGATTTTCTGCGCCGACAATCCGAAACGTTGCGACGGCTTTGTTTTGGTAGGCAATTTGACGGCAGGTCAAACGTATTACATTCAAATTGCATCCAAAGAAGGCCCTGCCGGCATCGAAACGGGCGATTTTTGCCTGAAAGTGTTAGACGCCGCTTTGCAACCCGAATTTTCGGCCATGGAATTGCAAGTGGAAGAAAATTGCAACAGCCTCAGTACGGCGGCCATTAAAATCAAAGTAAACGGTGGTATGCAGCCCTACACGTTTGAAGGCACGCCAAACAATGCCGTGCTCAATAGCGGCGACGCATACCTTGTGGTGGTAACGGACGCCATTGGCTGTCAAAAATCCTGGGTGGGTGTTGTGGATAATTGCGCGCAAAGCGGTTGCACCTTGGCGGCTTCAGTTACGCAGCAATATCCACTGTGCCATAATTCTGCCGACGGAAGTTTGATGGCCAACATCGCAGGCGGCACGCCGCCTTACACCTACAATTGGTCGAATGGCGTTCAGGGACAGTCGATTACCGGCCTTACAAGCGGTACTTATGGGTTGACGATTCAGGATGCGCTTGGCTGCGACATAAATCTTGGTTATGTGTTAAATAGCCCCGATCCCATCCTTGTTGCGCCGAGCGATGTAACGCAGCCTACCACCGGACTAAACAACGGCGCTATTTATGTGGATGTGATTGGCGGGGCCGGTATGTACAACTACGCCTGGAGCAGAAACGGCGTTCCGTTTGTAAACGCCGAAGACCTGACTGGGGCGCCCGGCGGCGATTACACCTTGTTTGTAACAGACGCGAACGGCTGCACGGCCACCTTACAATATACGCTTACCGAAATCGTAGGGTCACAGAACCCGACCCAAACGGTTTTTGCGGAAATCTTCCCGAATCCGGCGAAGGACAAAGCAACCCTAACACTGGCCTTGCCCAAGGCTTCTAATGTGCAATGGAGCATCATCGACGGCTCCGGAAAAATCATGCGCCAGGCTAATTTGGAAAACGTGCTCGATCAGGATATTGCGTTGGATATGAAGGACTTATCAGCCGGCGCTTATTTGGTGAAAATTGTTGTTGGGGAGGCGGTTTATTATCGGAAGTTGGTAATCGGTAAATAACAATGTCGTTGACTTTATAATTTTCCGTAGCCCTGAAAGGGCGGAATCAGCAAGGCAGGGCAACACCCTGCTATTTGAAGCAACGCGAGATCTAAGCCCTGAAAGGGCGAAATCAACTGCACTACGTGTAATTCCGCCCTTTCAGGGCTTCTCAAAACCTTGGCCATTTTAAATTGGGCGTTGCCCAATTCTAATGATTCCGTCCTTTCAGGACTTTGGTAATGCCTCTGCCAACGGCATCGGCCTTTATCGGATAAAAAAAATAAAAATTGTTTCATCCTTTAAACAATTAATATTTTTTCTTACCTTTGCATCCCGCAACAAAAAAATAGTCAAAAATCACTAAAAAAGGAGAAATTCATGCTCATCGTTGAAGTAAAAGACGGCGAAGTCATCGACAAGGTACTCAAAAAGTACAAGCGCAAATTCGAAAAGGCTGGCATTCTGAAGGAACTGCGTCGCCGCAAAAACTTCACTAAACCCTCTGTTACACGCCGTACAGAAGTGCTGAAGGCGGTTTACAAAGAGGATATGTACGGTAACAAAAACGATTGATTTTCAGGCGGCGCTTAGTATAAACTTCGTGTTCTACGAATCATCGTTTTACGAATATCTATCGCTCGAACGCCGTTTTTCTGCACATACGCTGACGGCTTATAAAAGCGACCTGTCAAGTTTTATCGCTCATTTGGAGCCGCAATGCCTTACTTCGATCACCGAAGTAAGGCATTCGCATATCCGCACCTGGATTGTGGCGCTTATGGACCAGGGGCAAAGTCCGCGCAGCATCAACCGGCGTTTGTCCTGCCTAAAAACCTATTTCAAATTCCTGCAAAAACGCGACCTGATTCAAAAGGATCCGATGAAAAAGGTGGTTGCGCCTAAAACGGGCAAACGCCTGCCGGTTTTTGTGCAGGAATCCCAACTGAATGCGCTGTTTACCACGCTTGATCTCGGCACGGATTACACCGGCCAAATGCACCGCATGTTGTTGGAAATTCTGTATGCCACCGGGATGCGCCGCAGCGAGGTTTCTAACCTGAAAATCAATGACATAGACCTGGGGCGCATGGTGTTTCGGGTGCAGGGAAAAGGAAATAAAGATCGACTGGCGCCCTTTGCCCGCTACTTGGCCGAACTGCTGGAAACCTATTTGGACGTGCGCAAGTCCTCGTTTCCCGATAACACGGAGCCTTGGTTGTTTCTGAATCGAAAAGGTCAACAACTCAGTCCGGAAGGCATTTATTACATCGTACACAAGCACCTGAGCGCCGTGACGACCGCCGAGCAGCGCAGTCCGCACGTGTTGCGCCACTCATTTGCCACGCATTTGTCGAACCACGGCGCCGATTTGAACGCCATCAAGGAATTATTGGGCCACGCCAATTTGGCCGCCACCCAGATTTACATGCACAACGACATTGAGCGCCTGAAAAAAGTGTACGATCAGGCGCACCCGAAAGGCGTGGAAGATGATGAAAATCCATAACGCGTAAATGTTTTAAAACAAATAATTTTATTTATTTTCATCTATGCTTCCGATGTGTTATTTTTGCGCTTTCTTTAACCTTAATATATCCTTTCATCCATGTTAAAACGCCTGCATATCCGGAATTATGCGCTGATTGACGAATTGGAGATTGATTTTTCGGAACATTTAACCATCATCACCGGAGAGACGGGCGCGGGTAAATCCATTCTGCTCGGCGCGCTGGGTTTGGTGATGGGTGAACGCGCCGATACCAAAACCTTCTACAACGATCAGGAAAAATGTGTGGTGGAAGCGCTGTTTGATGTAGCGAAATACGATCTCAAAGAGTTTTTTGAGGAGCAGGAACTGGATTACGACACGGAATTGGTCATTCGTCGGGAATTGTCGCCGGCGGGAAAAAGCCGGGCTTTTGTGAATGACACGCCGGTGAATAACCAAATCCTGCAACGCCTGACGGAATCGCTCATTGATTTGCACCAGCAATTTGATTCGTTTGACATCCACCACGTCAATTTTCAACTGCGCATGATAGATGCGCTGGCTGATAACGCCTTGATACTCAAAGAATATCAAACCGGGTACCGTAAATTTACCGCCGACCGCAAACGCTTGGCCGCGCTTTTGGAACGCAGTACAAACGGCGCCAAGGAAATGGAGTTCATGCAGTTTCAATTTCAGGAACTGTCGCAGGCTGCCTTGCTGGCGGGCGAACAAGCGCAATTGGAGGTGGAATTACTGCAACTCAGCAACGCAGAAGCCATCAAGCATACTTTTGGCGGCGCCAATAATTACCTGAACGAAAGCGAGCAAAACATCATCGGGCAGTTGCGTGAGATCGCGCGCACAATGCAAAGTACCCGCAAATTTTCTGCCGAACTCAATGGTATTGCCGAACGTCTTGACGCCTCCATTGTTGATTTACAAGAGATTGCAAAAGATTGCGAGCGCGTGGATGACCGCACGGAACACGATCCGCAGCGCATTGCGGAAGTGCAGGAGCGCTTGAATGTGATCTATAAATTGCAGAAAAAGCACGGCGTCGGCACCGTAGAAGAATTGCTGGAAATACAGGAAACGCTCGAAAAACAGTTGGGCGGTTTTACGGATTTGGGAGAAACCATTGCGCAATTGGAGCGCGTACTCGCGGAGGCAGAAGCCGATCTGCGAAAAACAGCCGACGTTTTGAGCGAGCGCCGCAAAAAAGTAATACCCGGTTTTGAAGAAAAAGTGGTGCAAATGCTCACGTTGCTCTCTATGCCCCACGCGCGCCTGCGGGTGGACGCGCTAGCGTCCGAAACGCTTACGCCGACCGGTACGGACGAGGTACAGTTCTTGTTTGCCGGTAACGTAGGCAGCCGCTTCCAACCGATTAAAGACGTGGCTTCCGGCGGTGAATTATCGCGTTTGACGCTGTGTACCAAAAGCCTCGTGGCCGACGCGATTCCTTTGCCGACGCTCATTTTTGACGAAATCGACTCCGGTGTGAGCGGCGATGTTTCCATGAAAATGGGCTTGATTCTCAAGGAGTTGAGTGATCGCCACCAGGTGATTAGTATTACCCATACGCCGCAAGTGGCTGCGCGGGCCGACCGCCATTATTTTGTGTTTAAGAAAGTGGCGGAGGACCGTACCGTGACCAATGTACGCTTGTTAAATGCCGATGAACGGGTGCGTTCCATTGCGGTGATGTTGAGCGGAAATCCGCCGAGCGACTCGGCGATTAAAACGGCAAAGGAATTGGTGCGGGGGTAGTTAATTCGGTTAGAGTGAAAACGGGAGCGTGCAAGTACTTTAATTATCTGATATAATAATCCTCGGAGAGGTATAACATTGGTAGCAATCATTTGCGTTTAGTGGGTTTTGACCTCGGAGAGGTTATTTGTAAAATATTTACAATAAACAATGTCAATGTTAGACCTCTCCGAGGTCTGTTAAATATTTGATTATCAATAGCTACCAATGTTGCACTGCTCCGAGGTGACTCTTTGTACACTTCGAATTCGGCTTAAATACTTTCCCAATGAAACGATTGAAATTTATTATATGCCTTATTGCTCTTCCATATATCCTGATCTCACAATCCAAGCATGATAATACCTGGGTTTTAGGTTATGGTCCGGCAACAATAGCGCCTAATGGGTTAATACAAGGTGGCACTGAAATTAACTTTAATAATAACCCGCCAAATTTAGATTGGGTAAGTTTGCCTACTAAATTCGTGATTGCAGTTATTAGCGATTCGTCGGGCAATTTAGTTGCATATTCAGATGGCTGTAGAGTTTCGAATGGTAATCACGAAATCATGGTTAACGGTGACACAATTACTGCTGGCGAAATTTATAATTTATTTTGTAAAGGTGTAGCTTACCCACTATATCAGGCTCCAATTTTATTACCAGCACCCGAAAAACAAAGTAAATATTATTTAATACAAATAAAATTTGAAGATATTTCTTGGACAGCATACCAATTATTATGGTCGCTTATTGATGTTGAAATGGAAAATGGAAGGGGGGCAGTCGTTCAAAAAGATCAAATTATTTGTGAGGATTCATTACTTGGGTTTTACATAACTGCAACCCGTCATGCAAATGGTCGAGATTGGTGGGTCGTAGCTCCACGTCAGGGTAATGTCGGATTTAATGTAAGCCTTTTAAGCCCGGAAGGCATTAGTTATAAAGGAATTCAGCAGTTTGATTCTGATAGCTTATACACGCTTATCTGTTGCGGCCAAACGGCTTTTTCTCCTGATGGCAGTAAGTATTTTATGCATTTGCCGACATACGGGGTGTTTATACTCGATTTTAATCGGTGTACGGGCGGTTTTTCAAATCCCAAATTCATCGATCAGGCATTCAATCAGTCGGGATCGGGAGGGGTTGCCGTAGCGCCGGGGGGGCGTTATTTATATGTTCCTTCCGGTTATCGCGTTTTTCAATATGATCTGATGGCTACTGATATTGCGGCAAGTCGGCTGACTGTCGCGGAATATGATGGGTACGAATCGCCTTTCCCAACAACCTTTTTTCAGGCAATGCTGGCCCCTGACGGAAAAATTTATATTTCCAGTCCGAACGGCAATAATATTTTACACGTAATTAACCAGCCGGATTCGACGGGTTTGGCTTGTAATTTAGTGCAACATGGGCTTACATTGCCAGCATTGGCAGGTTTTTTTATCCCCAATTTCCCTAATTTCAGGCTCGCCGCACTTGCAGGTAGCCCGTGTGATACCATTAGGCCTGACACGACCATAACAACTTTTGTAAAACCTGGAGAGATCGAGCAGGCGCCCTCGGTACGTTCCTGGCCTAATCCGGTCACTGCGGAAATACGGTTTGAGCGTACGCCTTTCATTGGCAACAATAGTAACAGTACGTTGCGCATTTATGACGGGGCAGGCAAGACAATTGTCGTCCGAAAACTAAATCCACAGGAGTCAAATTGGAAAATGGACACAACCAAATGGCCTGCGGGTTTGTATTTTTGGGAGATAAGTACAGATGCCGGTATTGAAAATCGAGGGAGATTTCAAAAGATATAACTCCAGGGAAACCCCATCTTGCCATATTTTGGTCAAACAACAGATTTTTCAGAACCCTTATACCCATTTTTCCGTTGTTGTCCTGAACTTTGACCTATGCAAGATAACAAAACTGAAATTGCCCGCCCCAAAGTAACGCGGGAAAGCCTTCGGGAGGCCCTCGAAATTTTCCAATTCATTCGCCCATACCGCTGGAAATTTATTTTCGGCCTGGTATTGCTGTTTTTGTCCAGCGCGGTATTCATGGTATTTCCTTATACCATGGGCCTGATGCTCGACATTGCGCAGGGAAGTACAGAAATGAAAAATTTGAGTCTATCCAAAATTGCCGTTTTTTTGGCAATTATCCTCAGTTTTCAAGGCGTCGTGTCGTACCTGCGCGTAATCATGTTTGCTGAAGTAAGCGAAAAAGGCACCGCAGATATTCGAAAAGCCCTGTATAAGCGCCTGATTTCCCTGCCAATTGTGTTTTTTGAGAAGAGCAGGGTAGGAGAACTCGTAAGTCGCCTGACGAGCGACCTTGAAAAACTGTACAGCACGTTCTATTTGGTACTGGCCGAATTGTTTCGTCAAATATTGCTTTTGGTGGGCGGTATCATTTTTTTGGCATGGCAAACGCCGCGACTTGCCTTCATTATGCTTGCGACCTTTCCGATTATTGTGGTCGGCGCCATGTTTTTTGGGCGCTATATCCGCAAATTATCCAAACAACGCCAATCTATTTTGGCCGAGACCAATACCATTTTAGACGAAACGCTGCAAACGATTCATGCTGTAAAGGCTTTTACCAATGAGGCATTTGAGTTTGGGCGTTATCGAAAATCAAATGAAACGGTGGTCGGGGTGTCTATGAAATTCGCCGCTGCGCGCGCTATGTTTGCCGTATTTATCATCACCATCTTATTTGGCGCCTTATTTTTTGTTATTTGGACAGGCATGTGGATGGTTCAAACCCACGAAATTACGGCGGGTAAATTGGTTTCCTTTGTAACATTTACGGCTGTAATCGGCGGTTCCATTGCCGGTTTGGGTAATTTTTTCTCTGAACTGGTTGGCGCAGTGGGCGCTACCGAGCGTGTGCGTGAAATCTTGAAAATGAAAAGCGAGTCCGAATCACGGCCACAAACCAACTTGGCCGCAGGGCGTTTTCAAGGCAATATACGGTTTGATGACGTACGTTTTTCTTACCCAACCCGTGAAGATATAGAAGTCCTGAAAGGCGTTTCGCTTGAAATTAAAGCAGGTAGCAAAGTGGCTATTGTCGGCCAAAGTGGCGCGGGGAAAAGTACGATCATGCAATTATTGTTGCAATTTCACCAGGCAACCGGTGGGGATATCACCATTGATGGCCAAGACATTAACGATTACGAACTGGAATCTTACCGACAAAATTTTGCGCTCGTTCCGCAAGAGGTTATTCTGTTTGGCGGTTCGATTCGTGAAAATATTCTGTACGGAAAACCGGACGCAACGGAACAGGAAATCATTGAAGCGGCGCGCAAAGCCAATGCCTGGGATTTTATAAAAACCTTCCCTGAAGGCTTGGAAACCATTGTCGGCGAACGCGGTATTAAATTGTCGGGCGGACAACGCCAGCGTATCGCCATCGCACGCGCGATCCTGCGCGACCCTTCCGTGCTGCTGCTGGACGAAGCCACCTCTTCTTTAGATGCCGAAAGTGAAAAGGCGGTGCAGGAAGCCTTGAACCGTTTGATGGAAGGCCGCACCAGCATCATTATTGCACACCGCTTGGCTACCATTCGCGATGTTGATTGCATTTATGTGCTTGATAACGGCCAAATTGTAGAAC
>JBAXTB010000241.1:0-8987 GCA_037130425.1 Bacteroidota bacterium | reverse complement strand
CCGCCGAAGCTTCAGCGAAGGCGGGCGACACTTCCGCCGAAGCTTCAGCGAAGGCGGGCGATCAACCCGCCTACGCTGAAGCTTCGGCGGGTAAACCAATCACCCTTACTATCTACGACGAAACAGGTCGCCAATTGTACACCCGGAAAGCAGCATTTGCAAGCGGTTACAACCATTTTGTCGTTGAAAAATCCCAGTTACATGCGGCCGGGATGATGTACTACAAAGTGGAAACCGAAACGGACCGTGCAACGAAGAAAATGCTGATGGAGAAGTAAATTGGTTTTTAGCAAACAGCATGAGTAAGTAAAAAAGAGGCTGTATTTTAAGATAACATGAAATACTTTCGCCAAATAAAAAGTTGAGATCGTGCCTAATTGAGGGGGTGACTGGCAGTCACCCCCTCAATACGACCGGTCATCCGAATAATATTTTGCAAATCATCTGTTAAGTGTTTACAAAACGGCTTCTTAGACACCCTCTTTTTTATTTTGGCCAAACCGAAAAAAGGAAATGCCCAAAGGCAAAATCAAAATCAAATTGCAAATTGAACAGAACGGTGCAATGAATGCAGAAATGCTTCAAGGCCTCGGAGACCCTTGGGATAAAATTGCCATGAAAATAATCAATACGCTGTATTGGTGGACACCGGCCTATAAAAATGGCCGCCCCGTCCGTTCCTGGCAAATACTCCAAATCCACCGCTAAACCGCCCGTCTACCGTCCACCGTCTACCGTCCACCGTCTACCGTCTACCGCCCCCACCGCTTCCTCCGTCTTCCTCAAATGCTCCCTGCAAAACTGCACCAACGCTCCCGCTCGGGCAATCTTCTCCGGCAGTTCATCCAGCCCGATTTGCTCCTGTTGCAAGGCGGCTACAATTTGCTGCAATTCCTCGTAGGCTGAAGCGTAGGATATGTTGTCGGCTTTTTCCTTCATTGCGGTTTCGTTTTATGCACCGGATGGTTCGGATCCTCAAACCACACCTTGGTCTGACAATCCGCGTCGCCGTTGTAATTAATCAGAATTTCCGACCCGGCTTCAATCGGCTTAATACAATAAAAATCAATGGTTTTGGCTTCGAAATCCATGCCGTATTCGGCATTGGGCGTGTAGGAATGGTTGTAAAGCGAACCATAGCCAAGGCAGATGGCGTGCCATTCATCGTCCTCGCCCCAGTCAAAATAATAATCCTCCAGGATTGTGCGTCGGATATGTTCCAATTCCGTTTTGGGGAACAGCAAAACCGGGCAAATTTCAATTACCTCGCCCTCCTCAATATCGCGGGCCGCATATACGCCCATCCCGTGCAAATCGGAGGACGCTACATAAATCATCGAATGCTGTACGCTCATAAAAATCTGATTGCCAATACTTTAACGCTGGCGCGAGGTTCCAACCTCGTGCCTCAAACCTTGCTGGCGCGAGGTTCCAACCTCGTGCCCACAATCCGCGAGGTTCCAAGCTCGCTACCAATCGCCGCCAGCCCCGCCGCCGCCAAAACTGCCGCCGCCAAAACTTCCACCGCCGCCGCCCCAATCACTGCCGCTACTCGAACTTCCGCCACTGCCACCGCCGAAGCCTCCTCCGCCAATCCACCAATCATTGCCGCCGTGCCGCGATGAGCCGCCGCTTGAAATGGATTTATAACCGCGTTTGGCCGCCCGCCACACAAAGAAAATAATCAGGCAAAACAACACGAACACAATAAGCAGCACCACTAAACCGGCCGTCGCATCACCTTGTTCGCCGTCGTTTTTAAACTCGCCCGTTAAGGCTTTTATGATTTCACTCGTACCGGCATCAATACCTTCATAATATTGTTGCTGTTTAAAATACGGCGCCATCGTATTTCGGATGATCTGCGCTGCTGTGATATCCGGCAAGGCGCCCTCCGTGCCGTAGCCCGTGGCGATAAAAATTCCGCGATCCGGCGCTTCCGTTTTAATCAGCATGATCACGCCGTTGTTCTTACTCTTTTTGCCCACGCCCCAGCGGTTACCGAGTTCGATGGCATAAGTAGTACGGTCATAATCGCCCAAATCCTTGCGAATCATCACCACAATCTGCGAAGACGTAGAATCGTGGTAACGCCGCAGTTTTGCTTCCAGCGCATTTTTTTGACTGGGACTCAGCCAGCCCGCATAGTCGTGTACATACACGGCTGGTTCCGGTTTTGGCGGAAAAAGATCCTTGTCGCTTTGCGCCCAAATTGGGAAAGCAAACAACAGCGCCAGCCACAGCATCAAAAGTCGACCGACTGCAATAATAGCGGTAGCCCCTTGCGCCGATCTGTTTTTTCGGAAATCACCCATAAATAATCTCATCGGGGAGTTCGTTGTCATTGTTTTTTTCATCTGCCGGGAAATAAGCGCTGAGTTTTTCGCCGATCTGTGCAATCACTTGACAGACCCCTTCCGCCGCCTGGTCCTGCTGCAAAAACGAGCGCAGCAGTTGTTTTTCGCTTGCCCAGAATTGAAATCCGACCTGTGCGTGAATACCGGTATCCCCCCAAATTGCAAATTGACGCGATTTTTCGGCTAAATAAACCAATACGCCGTTGCGGGCCTTGGTATTAAACATGCCGAATAAGTGGAAGAGTTCTGCCGCGCGTTCCACTGGTTGGTCGCGCAGGCAAAAATCTTCCACATATACCCTGATTTCACCGCTGGTGCGGTGTTCGGCATCCCGGATGGCGCCGGTAATGCGGGCTTCGTCTTCTTTAGAGAACAACATTGCTTAAAATTTCACTTCAGGCGCTTTGTCAGAACCGCCTGCTGCCTGGAAATAGCCTTTCGGCGAAAATCCGAACATACCCACCAACAGGTTCGTTGGGAAGCGACGGATGCTTGAATTGTAATCGTTTACAGACTCATTGAAGTTTTTGCGTTCAACTGAGATACGGTTTTCTGTACCTTCAAGTTGCTTTTGCAAATCCAAAAAGTTCTGGTTTGCTTTCAAATTAGGGTAGTTTTCCGTAATCATCAGCAATTTGCCCAATGCGCCCGACAAACCTTGTTGCGCCTGTTCAAAACGCTGGATGTTTTCCGGCGTCAGTTGATTCGGATCAACTTTTACCTGCGTTGCAGATGCGCGCGCAGCCACCACGGCGGTCAGTGTTTGTTGCTCAAAAGTAGCGTATCCTTTTACGGTGTTCACCAGATTCGGAATCAGGTCGGCGCGACGCTGATATTGGTTTTCCACCTGCGACCAGGCTTTTTTTACGTTTTCTTCTTTGCCTACTGCGCCGTTATATGCGCCGCACATGCTGAAAACCAGCACGATTACGAGGCCGATCAGGATCAGGGGCAGGTATTTGCGAATGTCCATCATGGTTGCTTAAAATTGTTCTGAATAGTTTTGTTTTGAAATGCAATAAACGCGGCGCCTGAAAGGCAGCCAAAATTGTCATACTGAGCACTGTTCTCCAATGTTTTAGGCCGAAGACCTGCACAAAATATCCCAGTGCAAAGTAATTGTGGGCGAAGATAGCTTATTTTCATTTAAACAACTCTTTTTTAGTCGCCGACTCCTTGTATTTTGTCGACAGTATTTAGGGTAAAAACGTCGAACCCATTCGGGCAATATCATTGACTTAGGGATTTAAGATTACATGATTTAAGATTACATGATTTAAGATGGTGTCGCTTATTTCCGGCTTTTCTGGTTATGGATTTTGTATTTGCAACGAAAAAGGGCACATACGGACACAGATTGGCTTTTGGTAATGTTAAGCGTGCGCCCATCTAAAATCTTAAATCATGTAATCTTAAATCATGTAATCCTTTTAAGATACCCGGTTCCGCACCACCGCCGCCAAAATCCCAGCCGCCACCCCGGCGTTCAAAGACTCTGCACTACCGTTCGGGTGTTTGGGGATGGTTAAATGGTGGCTGAGCATGCGCTCGGTTTCCGCACTTACCCCGCGCCCTTCCCGACCGATCACCAACAGCCCGTATTCAGGCAATTGGGCCGTAAACAGGTTTTCGCCGCCCAAAACAGCGCCGCAAACCGGCAAACCCGGTTCTGTCGCCAGCAAATCTTTTAACGCAATTTCAGCCGTTTTGATCCGCAAAAAAGCCCCCATACTCGCCTGAATCACTTTTGGACTATAAGCATCCACCGTGTCAGGCGCGCAAAATACCGCCGGCATACCGAACCAATCGGCAATGCGAAGAAGCGTTCCCAGGTTACCGGGATCCTGAATACCATCGGCAAAAAAGCAAAAATCCTGCATGGCAAGCGCCGGTTCAGGCTCCGTATCGGGCATATCCACCACCGCCAATACCTGATTTGGCGTGCTCAGCGACGAAATCTTTTTCAGTTCCGCTTCCGTAACGACGTTAAACTTATCTAAAAAGCCTCGCAGCAAATTACGGTTTTCTTCTGCCCATCGTTCTGTCGCATGAAGTTCGTTTGGGGTAAAATATTGTTGACTCAGCAGTTCGACCACCATTTTATCACCTTCCACCACGAACTTTCGGTACTTTTGCCGATATTTCTTGATGGAAAGACTCGTCAGAAATTTTTGTTGATTGGCAGAGAGCATATTGTACGGTGTTTTCCCGCATCCGGGAATCTTAAGATCTTGATTTTGTGAATTTTATGCCCAAATTTTATACAAAACGATTGCATATTTTCGGACTATTGCTCGGCATTTTGTGCCTTAGCGCCTGCAATGTTACGAAGCATCTGGATCAAGCCAAAGGAGAACGCCTGCTTGTGAAAAATACGTTGGAGTTAAAAACCGACAAACGCCTGAATTTCGGGGCCAGGGCGCCTATACAATACGAATTGGCTTCTTTTTTTAAACAACAACCGAATAAACGCTCCTTTTTCATTTTTTATACCCGATTATGGATGTATTATCGGTATAAAGATCGGCATTCGCGTTTTTCCAAATGGGTTATGAAAAAAGTAGCGGAGCCGCCCGTTATTTACAGCCCAACGCTAACCTCGCGCACGGCGCTGAATTTGGAAAACCAAATGCACCAACGCGGTTATTTGCACGCTAAATGTACCTACGCGGCTGATACCATCGGATTGCATAAAATGCAGGTGAAATATGTTTTGTCGCTCAAAGAGTTATATCAAATTCGGGATGTAAAATTTAAAAGCAAGGATAGTTTGGTGCTACAAATCCTGCAAATGACGGCCCCGGAATCGCACCTCAAAAAGGGCGCTCCACTCGACGGCCGAACGTTTGATGCCGAAAAACTACGCATTACCTCGGAGTTGAAAAATCGGGGCTACGCTTATTTTACCCCCAACTTTGTTGAGTTTACGGGCGATACGAGCACTTATGTTTGCGATGTGAGCGTTCGGGTTTTAACGCCGTCGGATTCAATCATGCACAAGGTGTACACGCTGGGAGACATTGCTGTTTTTTACAGTTTAGTGCCTGATTTGACCTCTATTCGCGCTGATACGAGTATTAATGGGATCTATTTTGCCTCTTCGGAGCCTTCGTTTAGCCTGAAACCCGAACGCCTGTTAAAAGCGTTGACCATACAAACGAGCTGGCCTTACCGACAGGTTGATTTTGATAAAACAGCCCGTAACCTGAATGCGCTGGGTGTTTTTAAATTCGTGTCAATCAAACCCATTCAGGACAGTTTGCAACCTGAACTCATTAATGTAGGTATTTCATTTACCCCAAATAAGCGCTATTCCGTTGGGACGGATGTGGAGTTTAACTACCGAAACTCTGTAGCGGGCGGTTTGATTGGAACCTCCTCTTCCGTTTCTTTTCGCAACCGAAATGTTTTTAAGGGCGCTGAGTTGCAACAAACCAACATTGCATATAACCTTGAATTTGACGTCACAAACAAGAATCGCCTCATTTATTCGCAGGAATTTAAGGTTCAAAACGAACTGGTTTTACCGCGTTTCTTTGATTATTTTGGCTTTTGGAATGGTATGCACGCGTTGCATATCGGCCCGAAAAGGTTGGTTGGATCCACCTTGTATGAACACATGCGTACAGAAGGAAGGTCGCGTATTGCATTGAATTACAACTATGTAAATCAAACGGACTTTTTTAGATACCACTTATTCAACGCCTCGTTCGGATACGATATACAGTCAGGCTCAGAGCGTCAGTATAATTTTAATCATATTGGAATTGACGTTTTACGCCCCCGCTTTGATCCGGCTTTTGCGCCGCGTGTGAGCGCGTTTTTGCGCCGCAGTTTCGACGATCAGTTGTTTACAGGTTTTATCCTGCGTTCTTTTTCTTATGCTTATCTGAGCAACATCAACCGTTTCGGCGAACGATGGCAATTGCGGCTCAATTCTGAAATGTCCGGACTTGAAATGGAAGGCTTAAACGCGCTGTGGTCAAAAGCATTTGGGCCGCAAACCTGGAACATTGGCGGCCTTGATTTTGCTAAATTCATACGTCTTGATTTAGATGTCGTGTATTCGCGGGAGTTCCGAAAAGATGTGGTGGGCGCCATCAGGATGGGGGTGGGCGCTGTTTCACCTTTTGGCGATTCCCGTGCAGCGCCTTATGTAAAACAGTTTTTTGTAGGCGGGCCTTCCAGTTTACGCGCATGGCGCATCCGCGAACTTGGGCCAGGCGCTTACGTGGATACTACGCCCTCAGCGATACGAGTCAAACAACCATTTTACCAGGCGGGCGATTTTCGCTTTGAATTCAACGGCGAGTTGCGTTTTCCGATGTTCCTTTGGCTCAAAGGGGCTGTTTTTCTTGACGGGGGCAACGTTTGGACCCTCCGCCCGGATGCAGGCCGCCCAGGTTCTCAGTTGCGGCTCGATTCCTATAAAAATATTGCCATCGGTACCGGTTTGGGTATTCGGGCCGATTTTAGCTATTTTATCATACGGTTTGACATCGGATTAAAACTGAAAAAGCCCAATGCCGGCGACGGCTCTTATTGGGTGTCGGCCCCCTGGCGATTGCGAAAAGAAAACCTTGCTTATAACTTAGCCGTCGGATATCCGTTCTGATTGTTACTTTTATGCCGGATTTCGTCTGCACAGGCAGTTCGTCCTTACATTTAACAAAACAATTTTATACACATGTCAACATTACTTGACTCCTTTAAATCTTATGTAACGCCTGAATTAATTGGGCAAGCGGCTGCACAGTACGGCGAAACGGAAAGCGGTATTACAAAAGTAATTCACGGTGTCGCTCCGACGATTCTCGCCGGTTTGTTGGGCAAAGCCCAGAATTCCGGTGTCATGAATGCGGCATTTAACCAAATTTCAAAATTTGATTCGGGTATCCTCGGCAACCTCGCCAGTCTTTTTAATACCGGAAACCTGGCTCAAAACGATCCGAAAGACGCGTCCGGCCAATTGCTCGGTTTGCTGTTCGGCGCCAAAGTTCCGGCGATTACCAATTCAATTTCCGCTTTTGCAGGTGTGAAATCTGCAACAACTTCTTCCCTGTTGGGATTTGTAGGACCATTGTTGATGGGCGTATTGAGCAAAAAAATCAGCACCGACGGATTAAATGTTGCCGGCCTCAGCAATTTAATTGCAAGTGAAAGAAATAGCATTTTGGGCACCCTGCCTTCCGGCTTGAGTTCCATTATTGGCTTGAGCAACCTCAGCGGATCTACCTCCGGCGATACAGGCTCTCCTGCCGGCGGTATGCGTTGGTTGTGGCCATTGCTGTTGCTACTTGCGCTCGGCGGCGGCATTATGTACTACCTGAAGAATTGTACGGCGGTACCGGCCCCAGTAGTGGTTGCTCCGCCGCCTGCACCCAAGCCTGCGCCCGTTCCTGCGCCTGCGCCGAAACTGACCTTGCCTGCCGGTACCCAAGAGGCTGCATTGCTGGCGTTTGTACGGGACACGGCAGCGCATATCGACAAAGCAAAATGGTTTGATTTTCCTGAAATTATGTTTGATGTTGCCAAATCCGAGATCAAGCCTGAATCGGAAGCAAAACTGAACGCCGTTTTGTCGGTTTTAAAAGAATACCCGGCGGTAAAACTTAAAGTCGGCGGCTACACCGATACCGACGGCAACGACAAAGCCAACCTGAAACTCAGCGACGAACGCGCCAAAGCATGTCAGGCCTGGTTGATCGCCAAAGGTGTTGCTGCCGAGCGCCTCGAAGCGGAAGGTTACGGAGAAGGCAATCCGGTAGCGCCCAATGATACGCCTGAAAACAAGGCAAAAAACCGTCGTATTTCTTTCAGCGTGCGCGCGAAGTAATTGACTGTTATACTTCGCGCTGGATAGTTTTGTGCATGGCCTTCGGCCTAAGTTATTGAAAATCAGCGCGAAGTAGCTGCCTTTCAGGCGGCGCCCGGAATAATTGTTTATAAAATGAGCCGTTCCATGTTTTTGGGACGGCTCATTTTTTTGTTCCAATGTCCTTACCTTCAACCCCGTTTTTAGGCTTTAACCATCCAACGATATGTTTTCAAACGTAAAATCATCCCTCCAGCAGGAAATTGCCGGTATCCGCGAAGCCGGTCTCTACAAAGAAGAACGAATCATCACCACCCCGCAAGGGCCGGTTATTGACACGACTGTTCAGCCGCATGTGCTGAATTTTTGCGCCAACAACTACCTCGGCTTGTCGAGCCACCCGGCGGTGATTGATGCTGCCATTGAGGCCATTCACCAACACGGCTACGGCATGTCGTCGGTGCGCTTTATTTGCGGCACGCAGGACATTCACAAAGAACTTGAAAAAAGCATCGCCGAATTCCTTGGCATGGAAGACACCATCCTGTACGCGGCGGCTTTTGATGCCAATGGTGGTCTGTTCGAACCCCTGCTCGGCGAAGAAGACGCCATCATCAGTGACGAACTCAACCACGCGTCTATCATCGATGGTATACGCTTGTGCAAGGCAAAACGCTTCCGCTACAAGCACAATGACATGAATTCCTTGGAAGAATGCTTAAAAGAAGCCAATGCAGCGGGTGCGCGTCGCAAACTGATCTTCACCGATGGCGCATTTTCTATGGACGGCACCATTGCCCAATTGGATAAAATCT
>JBAXTB010000240.1:0-9067 GCA_037130425.1 Bacteroidota bacterium | reverse complement strand
GGAACCGGCCGTTTCTTCCGGTTGCAGGCCGAGTTCGTAGCCGGCAACATTGAAACCGACATAAAACGGTTCGTTGAAATAGGGGCCGTAACCGATGGCTTTGCTGTACCATTCGGTGGCTTTTGTAAGGTCGTCGACGCGGTAAATGACCGTGCGGAGACCGAGAAATGGTGTTTTCATTGTATTGATTCGTTGTTTAAAGCAAATTTAGCGTGGGACGACAAACTTAGAGGGGGGAAAACACAAAGGACACAAAGATTTCACAAAGGACACCATGTTAAGAGGGGAGTCACAAAGGTTTGATTTACAACGCTTTGTGTTCTTTGTGTTTTCCTTAGTGTCCTTTGTGTTTTCCCCCTCTAAGTCGTTGGCTCCTTCAAAATCGTCTTCAATTTCACCGGGCGGTTTTATTAAAGTCAGATCTGCCTTTTCCATGAAGCTAGTATCAGGCTTCCAATAATTTTTTCAGGTTCTCAAGCAACATCGTCCAGTTTTGTTCGCTGTGCGCCTTGGCTTCTTCGGTTTCAATATTGTCTTGCGACACGGACAGGATGGTGTCGTCGCCATCGGGTGTGAGCGTGTAAGTGATGACCTGATAGTTTTCGGGTACATCCGGTTTGCCCGACCAGGAACTTAAGTAATTGTGTTTCAATACTTTTTCAGGCTCCAATTGCAGGATAATGCCTTTGTCTTCATAAGCCGTACCTTCCCATTCGCCCCGGTACACAATCGGTTCGCCTACAACCCAACTGGATTCCAGGTTGGTGCCGAAAAAATATTCCCTGACAAGATCGGGGTTGGTGATGCCTTCCCACACACGGGCGGCGCTTGCGTGCATACGCGCAGAAACAGTTAAAATGAGTCCTTGTTGCATGTTGAATTTGTTTAGGTACTTCGCGCTGTTTGGTTTGGTACATGGTAAATTATGGTCAATCAGCGCTCAGCATGACAATGCAAAGGAACAGCCTTTCACTGACAACCTTATGTCAGTGTCATTTCAGTATTTTCATGCATCGTTTGAAGATATTCCTGTAGTTCAATATGATCGTTTTTGCGGAAGGGCAATTGGGTGTTCGTGAGCTTCAAAATGCGGGAAGTACGGAAGTCGCGGTATTCCCGGCGTTTCCAGCACCAGGCGATCAAATGCCAGTTGAGGGAATAAAAAATTAGTCCGATCGGCTCGACTTCACGCAGGCTATGCTCCGTTTGCAGGTTTTCGTATTCAATGCGCAGCACGTTTTTTTGCACGATAGATTGTTGAATTTCAGATAAAAAGCCCGCATCAAACTGGTTTTGGTACCCACAGGGAATATGTGTGGGCTGGTAAATGCCGGTTTGTGATTGCAATTGTTCCACCCGCTCCTTCAGGCTGCCGCCGAGGGTATTTTTGATTTTACTCAGCGCCGTTTCGTAATGCCGATGAATGGAGCGATCCGCAAAACGCCGCACAATGCTTTCAACCAGCGTGAGTGCATTGGCCTCTTCCGGCGTGAGCGATACCGGCGGTAAAAAATAACCTTTTACGATATAATAACCTTTGCCTGCCTCAAAGCCCACTGGCACCCCGATTTCCGACAATGCCCGCAAGTCGCGGTACACCGTACGCACGCTGATGCCGAATTGTTCGGCCATTTGTTCGGCGGTTACATGCTTTTTGGCTTGTAACATCGTGATATGCCCCATTAGGCGGTCGACGCGGTTCATGTAGTTTTTGGGGTAAAGATAAATTAGTTCTGACGCTTAATTCGATCTTAAAAACGGCCTAACCAGTTAAATGCGATCTATATCGTGATTAGCACACACAGCTATTCCGGCATTTAGCATTTACTGATGGGTAGCACGGCGGAGATCCGTATTTTATTTTCACGTATAATAATATTTACATACCTTTCCGTTGGAATTTTCTGTAATGGCTTGATAAATAAGGACGCATTTGGCAAATAATGCTAATTTTTTATTTAAGCCATTAATGTTAGTATACTTTGTCAAAAACAAATTTATTGAAATCTTGAAGGCCATTTATGAAAGCGATAATAATTGATGATGAAATAGCCTCGGCTGAAACGCTTCTGATCCTTTTATCTAGGCATTGCCCCGATATTCACATATTGAGTATTGAGTCTGATATTACGCTAGCTATACAAAAAATTACCACATTACAGCCGGATATTGTTTTTTTAGATATAATACTTCATAATGCTACGGCCTTTGATATAATTGCAGCACTAGAACATGTCCCCGGAATTATTTTCACATCAGCTCATGACAAATTTGCCTGGAAAGCATTTCGATTTGATTCAATTGACTATCTTCTAAAGCCTATCGAGCCTGCTGAGCTTAAAGAAGCCGTAGAAAAAGCAAGGCAAAAGATTACAGTCAATAATCATACTCTTACCCCCATTAATATTTATCTTAAACGCATTGGGGTTCCAACAAACGAGGGAATTATTTTCATTGACCTTGTGGATGTAATTAGAATGGAAGCTGATGGAAGTTATACCAAGATAATGTTTCAAGATGGAACAAACTGTCTAGTAAGTAAAAATATGGGAAAGTTAGAAAAAATGCTTCTTCACACAACTTTTTTCAGATCCCATAAAAGTCACTTCATAAACAAGCAGCACATAAAAAAAATCCTTTTCGACGAAGGAGGATTGGTCTTAATGTCTAATGGAGACAAAGTACCCATCGCAAGGCGCAATCGTGACCAATTGATAACACTTATGGCCGTAGACACTACATTGCTTTAATTCACGCCCTCGTTACTTCTTATGCTGGAAAATTTTATTTGGTTTTGCGTCGGGATTTTGACCCTACAGTGCATTTACTTATGCATTCAACTAATTATAGAGGTGCGTTCAGAATTATGTTTTTATTTGGCATACTTATTACTGGGTATTGTTACAATATTTCTATTTCTGTATCCTACTCCAAATCATCTATGGTATCGAGTTGTTCTTTGCAGCTTATCAAACCTTGCATTTAGTTTTTACTGGTCTTTTTGGAAAGAATTGTTTAGTTTTAAAAAAAATGATGGATTTGCATATCATTTGACTCAATTTACCATTTACATATTTGCTTTTACAGCACTAATTGTATTTTTGGTCTATGTGTTTCCTAATTTTGAACCATATATTGCACTTATTAATTTAAATATTGGCGTAATTGCACAATTTGCAGGTGTAATAATATTCGTACTAACCTACCAAAAAAAAGAAAAATTATTATCTATAATCATGATTTCTGGTGCTTTTTCTGCTAATTTATTAGCGGCTTTATCACAAGATCAGCAATTACATGATTTAACTATGCTGCCCCAAACAGTCCCAAGCCCATTTGCATATTTTGCAGCGTTCGTAGTAGAAACAATTTTCTTTTCAACAGTATTGGGCTTAAAGTTGAGAAATAGCTTGTTGGAACGTCGGAAATTAGAAGATAGGCTAAGTATTGTAAAGTTAGAGGCATTACGTTCTCAAATGAATCCGCACTTTATTCACAATTGTCTCAGCGCTATTAACCGGCTTATTGTAAACTACGAAGTGGATGCTGCTATGCACTACTTGACACGGTTTTCCAGATTAATACGATCCTTCTTGAGTCAGTCAAGAGAGTCATTCATACCGCTTAGTCAGGAAATGTATGTATTGGAAAAATATCTTGAAATGGAATCTTTACGTTTCAGTGAACAATTCGTTTATGAAATTTTAGTTTCAAAGGAGGCAGAAGCGTTAAATGCTCAAATTGCCCCAATGCTCATTCAACCCTTTGTAGAAAATGCTATTTATCATGGCTTGCTACCAAGTAAGCGTAAATGTATACTTCGTATTTCTGTAGAAACAGAACAGAACCAAATACATATCAGAATTGCAGATAATGGGATAGGCCGTGAAACTGCTGCTGAAAGGAAAACAATTAGCAAACATCTTGGTCCGTCACTTGGGATTCAGATCACTCAAGAGCAATTTGATATTTTGTCTACCCAATATGGTGAAGGCATAGGTTTTATAATTACAGACCTATACGATGAAAACCAAAATCCAGTAGGTACCTCGGTATTGATCCATTTGCCAATAAAAAAACCGTTCGTTGGATGAGGTTGATTATTCATTAAGCGATAAGTTACTTTCATAAAACAGTTAAAATAAAAATAAGTACCTAAATTATTTTTGTAGCGTAAACTGTTGATATGATGAAGTCATTTGCGTATACATTAAGTATTTTCTTTTTTGTCCAACATGTAGCCTTGGCTCAAGTTGAATTATCCTCTCTTTTAAAAAGCGGCCAGAAGATCAAGGTGAATATTCCGAAAATAACAACTGGTTCAAAAAAAACTGACGACCAGATAAATAATTATATACAAAAAAGCCCCATATCGACTACGTTTGACGATGCGATTTATGAAGTCCCCTTTCTAAAAGATTTTGAACCGGACGAAAATGCATATAGGGCGCTTTATGCACAACCTACGGAGCCTAATGGCGCTTTCCGCCTTAAAAGTGGCTTGTATTCAATGGAGGCAAAAAGTTTTTGCTTGCGTGGCTATTCGCATGGACCTAGTAAGGGCGACGGCCATTTATTGGCTCTAATGAAAGGGAAAAAAGCCAAATTTGTCCAAGCTATACTTGAGCGATATTCTCAGAAACCATTTATCCCCCAACACGATGTACAGGTGATCTTATGGGCCATTATTGCCGGTGCTGATACGGAACAATTGGGTACACAATATGGCAATACTCTCCACCAACTCTTTACTCCACAGGAGTTATTGCTTTACCAAGGAAAAGACATGGTGGCTGGCGTTGTAAAAAAACAACTCCAAAATCAAAAACAACAATTACTTAATAATATAGCTCCTCAAATTCAAGAAATCATGGAGGCCGAAAGTAGGCTGCGAAACATGGTAATGGAAAACAGGTCATTTCAAGAGATAGAAAAATTGGCTATTATTGCCGGAGCGGCGCCTGCCGACCAAATGATTCGTGAAGTATCAAAAGGGCGGTGGTCTTATCATCCGGATGGATATTTTATTCGATTTTTCCCACAAGGATACCAGCGCACCAAGGTTGATATTTTTGTGCCATTGGAAGGCTTATTAGAATTCGATCCCAAAGGTATGCCGATTGGATTTCGGGATAATTTTACCGGAATAAGGGAGGTACTGTACAATCCGGCAACTGTGATTGCCACGCCTGCCAACAGAGGAAGCCAGCGCATTGGCCAGTGTGGTGTTCCAGAAGTGACTTGTGCACCGGTTGATAAAAAACATTTGGATTATCAAGTATCGCCTCCTCCTCCTCACATTTCTCAACCAACTGAAAATTCCTGTTGGGCAGCAGTGGCAACGATGATGTATTTGTGGAAACAGGGAAAAACAACTGGAACACAATCGGACATTGACGTATTTCTTAAAAGTAAGTCTTTGGATATGTGGAAAGAATATCAAAAAGAGCGCAAGAGTACAGGAAGCAGTGAGGGGGGGAAAACATATAAATATGAACCATTCATGCAACAAATTGGATTGCAATCTTTTAACAATTGGGGTTTGGATGATAAAGGATATTCCTGGTATAAGCCATTTGGAGATGTCGCATATATGCTTTTTGGAACACTACCCAATCCATTGGAAATACAATCTATTCTTTGTAATAATGGCCCTGTTGCGTTTTCTTTTAAATATAACTCTGCAAATAACAAATGTGACAAGCAGATTTTTCCATGGGATGATTTTACAAATAATTCAAGCCATATAGTAATTATTATTGGGATTACAGGAAATTATAATGATTCAAAGATAACAATATTAGATCCGTATACATTAAAAAATTCTAAACCTATATATGAAATATCTTATGAAAAATTTGTAGAAAGAATACGTTGTACTTTGGGAAATGATCGATTTATATATAATATGTATTTCTGGCCAAATAAAACTGCAAATTAAAATTTTCGAACCATAACTTTTACGTCTAATGAAAATTCACATTTTTATTATCTTGCCTCTATTCCTACTCCTTTCCTGCGGTAGTGGGGGCAATTCACCCAAAGGTATCGCGAGCCAATTCTTGGATCATGTATCAAGAGGCGAATACGACCAAGCTAAGGCATTTGGCACGGCTGGCACGGCTATGTATTTGGATTTTTCGCTCCAAATGATGCCAGCAGGATTAGATAAAACATTTAATTACAAAATCTTGCGTGATTCCATCGTTGGAGACCATGCCTGGGTCTTTTTCTTTGATGAACGGACCAAACACGAAGAATCCATGGACTTAACTAAGGTAGACAATAAATGGAAAGTGGATTTGCGTATGAAAAAATAGTGTGGTTGTTGTGTTGCCTACTGTTGAGCAGTTGCTTATCTGAACAGGTGGCGGTAACAACACCGGACTTGTCCTTTACGCAAAGTGGCGATTTAATCTATCGGTTTGGCGACGGCTTTTTTTCAGGCTTTTTTCGAGATTTTTCCACTCGAGAAAAATTGTACTCTCATGTTGGGATTATTCTCCGTCCTGAAAACAGCGATTCTGTCTTTGTTATGCATGCTGAAGCCAGTGAACTGACAGGAATTGGTAATGTGCGTAGGGATCCGGCATCTATTTTTCTGAAAGGTGTTGACGAGTGGGCCGTTTATCGAGTACAAGCAACCGAGAACCAGCGACGAGAAATTGCAAGTTTGGCGTTTTTGTACCATCAAAAAAATGTACCTTTTGATTCGCACTTTGATACGGAAGACAGCACCGCTATCTACTGCACGGAATTGGTTGCACGATGTGTTAACAAGGCTTTAGGTAGATTCTTGATAAAACCAGGTGTAACGAGATCAGGAAAACAGTTTATTGCCATTGATGACACCTATCTGATTGATGAAATTAAACTTATAAAAAAATCAAACACACCAAAAAATGGAATACAATCCTACTAATATCTCAGAATCTCAACCAGAGAGACCCAACTTTACTAACGAGGTAAAGCAATTTTACAACGGGGATTTCAAAAAGCTCTTTGTCGTGTTTTTTACTGATCCGTTTGATGGAGTTCGAGCTATATTTAATACACCTTCTGACAAATCATTTGTTCAGGCGCTGATTTTATTTGGCTCCGTTTTCGTGATCTATTTTCTGGGCGGATACTTGATCGCAGGCCAGATGCGTGAGTATATGAATTTCACGGCCTTCCTTCAAATCGCTTTAATACCAGCTTTGGTTATGGTCTCCATATCTGGTTTTTCTTTTGCAATTAAATCAGTCTTTGGTAAAGCCAATTTTAAAAGCGAATTGTTAACCGGTGGTCTATGCGGCATACCACTTGCACTTACTATACTCCTGATTTTAATTGGTAAAATATTTGGAAATGGCACCGATTTGATTTCTATTTATCAAAATCCAATGGCAGCTGGCTCAATCATGATGTTGATTATGGTTTATCTTCTCCTGATGATAATCAATGTTTTTTATCAGTCTTTAACAGCCGGAGGTACCAAGTACTTACTTGCATGGTACCTATCCCCATTAGGTGTTATGTTATCTTTTTATGTAGCATTTAATGTAGCCAACAACCTTTTAAACTAATGATTTGGGACTTAATAGTTTCATACTTGATTCCTTTTCAACAACTTAATTGCAAAAAACATTAAAAACGAATTTAAATGAAAAACAAAACAACTGCAGGCCTGCTTGGTATTTTTTTAGGAGATTTTGGTATTCACCGATTTTACCTCGGGCAGGGAGGTCTTGGTGTTATGCACTTAATCTTTTGCTGGACCTTTATTCCAGCGTTTGTAGGTCTGATTGATGGCATCATACTTTTGACAATGAGTGATGAAAAATTCAATGAAAAGTTTAACCGAGGCATGTCTACTGCCGGAAGGTTGGATGTTTCCAGCGAGCTTGAAAAATTGCATGAATTGAAAGAAAAACAGATCATTTCTACCGAAGAATTTGACAAAAGGAAAGCTATGCTTTTGCGATAGTAGTCCAATAAGTTTTATCTTTCGCTTCGTACGATCTTTGGTTTCGCCTGTACTTACACCACTTCGCCTCTGTACTTTAGTCCATCAGCGGTAGGCGAAGCGAATTTTTTCCGCTAATTCTTGGTAGTTATTATAAAATCGAACGGCTCCGTCAAGAGCCGTTCGATCTTAATTGTTTTAGTACGATCCGAACTAATCGAATAAATCAGAAGATTCGTGTCTTTAAAAACCTTATCTTTCATTCGCTTCATCACGATTAAAGCGATAGACGTCAGGCAAGTCAACCTGATAGTTACGCAAGCGTTTCAATAAATCTTCTACACCTATTTTAGGGGTAGAAATATTTTGAATCACAATATTGCGTTGAGCAAGCCATTGGCTTATTTCTTCAAGTTCGCTCAATGCTTTTATTTGAAAAATAACGGTCATGATTTGGCACTCTTTTCTACAAAAATATGCGGTTTTCCCCAAAACGCAAACATAAGGATTTCACTACCCCTTTATCTGATTTCCAACTCCCCACTTCCGCTGCGCCTGAACTTTGCTTCCCCAATTGCAAAACGGGAAGCAAAGTCCAAAGCATGGCTACAGGGCATCAAATTTAGAAAAGACCAGGCGCTACCTCAACTAAATTCGAATCGTTTTCCCCGCATCTTCCGGTTTTACTTCATAAAGCGTATCTCCTTTTTTATCAATAATTTTAGTGCCAACCGGGAAGTTTTCGGTTCGTTGCCCAAGTGGTCCAATTTCAATACCGTAACTAAACCCTTTTTTCCCGATACCGCGTACCGTAAAATCACGTGATTTTGCTGCGGTGTTCTTCAAGGTAATTTGTACGGATGCTGGCGCCAACTTGCTATCGATTTCCTGATCTTCTTCAGATGTGGTTGTTGCGCCGTTGCCCATGTTTAAGTTGCGCTTGATATTGCCGCCGCTGTTAATAATGCTGCCGTTGCCACTGCGTTCAGCATCAAGGCTTTGACTTGCGTTTACCCGTACGTCACCATTTCCCATGGACGCTACCCGCGCATCTTTTACCAACAAGCGCTCGGCAAACACATTGCCGTTTCCTGTTTTTTTAATCGTTACCTGTTGAAG
>JBAXTB010000024.1:0-27766 GCA_037130425.1 Bacteroidota bacterium | reverse complement strand
TGGCTGAATCCGTTGTACGTCGAAGTCGTGGTGCCGGTTGGCGAAATAAAATTGAAGGTGTACTGTCCGTTTGGCGTCCAACTGTAATCGACTTTGTAGGTTTGACCGCCCTTGGTGTATGTCAAAATATAGCCGTTGTTGGTCGCGTTCGGCTGACAATTGGTAATTACGGCGCCGTTTAAAGGTGTGAGCGAAGGGCGCACCGGATTGGCCTTGGCTTGTGGAATGATTTGCAAGGTGTTGTCTTCCGTCACTTTACCCACCATATTGCCGATCATATAAGGTGCGGCCGTGGTGCCGTGGTAGTGGTACACGCCGTTTGTGCCGTAGTGGCCGTGGTTGGCATCCAAAGGTTGCATGGGCGAGCCGTCGGGTTCGTGGCTTGCGTACACGGCAAATCCGTCCAAGGCAAAGGCAATCGGCAGAATATCCGAGGTGATGCTGTCCAATTGCAAAGGCGCGATATGGTAATGGTAATCGTCGGCGCGACCGCAGTGGCCGCCATAAATATCGAGTTGACCGTCTAACAGCGCGTCCACACCGGTGTTGGTGTAGGGGTTAAAAATTGCCACGCCATTGGCTGCCACGGCCACGGCGCCCCGGAGAAAATGCTGCGGATTCACCGGCACCGGCACATCGGCAATCACCGGATTGAGCGGAATCGGCCAGGCGTTGGTTCCGATGTAGCATTGCGGAATGGGCACTTGTTGTTGCCAGCCGGTAATGCCGGTCATCATCTGGTGGTCCGGGATACCTTTTGATTCGACGTAGAAATAAGTAGCGTCCCAAAAAGTGTGTACTTTGGGTTTGAACGGCGCAAAAGCCGAGTCAATAAAGGCAGGATCGGTGCCGAAAACGGCTTCTTTGATGCTGCCTTTAAAACCGTACAAACCGGCGCTTAGCACCAATGCAGCAGCGACAAAAGCATATTGATGCCGTTGTTTTAACAAGACAGCGTAAAGGATGAGGAGCATTAAAATTAAAAATACAGAAACCATCCAATCCGTCGAGCCTTCTTTTTGTTTGGGCGCCGGCGCTGTTGTTATCGCGTTTCTTTGCTTATTTACCTGCTCAATTTGCGCAATTCTTGCCTGTACAAACGCTTGATCGGTTTCAGCAAAAGTCGCCAAGGGATAATGTACCACGGCATGATCTGCAGTTTCCAAGTACACATCGCCTTTTTTAAACATCAGAAACGAGGCGTCGAGCGTCTTGTTTTGTTTTGTAAAAGACCAATGTCTGAGGGCGACTTGCGCCTCGTCATTACCGTGAGCATTCAGCAATTGGGTGAATGCGCAAAAGAGCAGGAACAATCCAATTTTACTTTTCATTTTAGTACGATTAGTTTTTTTACGGAAATAGGCATCCCGACCTTATTCAAAAACTGAAGTGTATAAACGCCGGAAGCTAAGTGGTCGCAAGGTACAATCGTTTCAGATTCGAGCAATGGAACTTCAGTAATCTTTGTACCCAATTGGTTGTATATCAACAATTTGCCTTGCTGCTTTGCCAGAACGGTCAAGGCGTCGCGTACCGGGTTTGGAAAGTATGAAAATACTGATTCGTTTGTTTTCTGTGCGTCCTCTGTTTTCGTAACTGCGCAATCATTGGTATATTTTTTGAAAAAATTCCAAATGATATAGGTCGCGTTGATTTTATTTGAAATGGGGAAGGGGCCATTCGCCGCACCGCCCGGCCAGGAATGCGAGCCATCCTGCGTGACGTAGCGCTCAATGCTTGCGTTACAAGGGCAATCCGTGTAAATGATGTGCGTGTAACTCGAACTGTTATAAAAAACGGTATCCTTCGAATTTAAACAATTGTACTTGGCATTCACCGTATTGTACACGTTTTCCTGCGAAGGGAAGGTTCCAAGCATCGGACTGGTGTTGCCGTTATACGCAATCACCTGGTCGGCATACGAATGGATGCTCATAATGGGCACTGTTTTGGCCGGGTTCCAGGGGCTGTAAATCAGCGCGCCACCGACAATGGCCACGGCGGCAAAACGCTGCGCTAATTGGTCGGCTAAGCGGAATGTCATTAAGGCGCCGTTGGAAAACCCGGTGGCATAAATTCGGGTGCTGTCAACTTTGTAACGGTTGATTAAAGTGTCTAATAAGGTATTGATAAAACCAACATCGTCAATGTTTTGTGTCTGAGCGCCCCCGCAACATGTGCCTGCATTCCAACTGCGTCCCATCCCTGATTTGACGCCTTCCGGATACACCATGATAAAGCTTGCGGAATCTGATTTTGGCGTCAGTTTGGTCTGCGCAGCAAATTCCGTCCAACTCGAATTTCCCAAAGGATGCAAACCAAGCACCATCGGATACAACTGGTTGCCGTTATAACCCGTGGGAAGGTGGGTGTTAAAAGTACGCCAACGCCCGCCGACAAAAATGCTGTCGTACACGTTTGTTTGCGCATACACGCTCTGAAAACAACAACATAAAATGAATACGCCAAATAAATTTCGAAGTCGCCGCGTCATCATAATTGCTTTATAAATTTTCGGGTACTTACGTTTTTGGTTTTCTCGTCTGTCAATTGCAAAAAATAAACGCCTGCCGATAAACTGTTGATATCCAAGCCGTTATCCAATTGCGGGCGCGGCAACATCATCACGGTTTTACCACCGGCATTGAGCACGCGGGCGTAATAAATCCGCATGGTCGGATCATCCAGGCTTACAAACAGCCGGTCATGTACTGGATTTGGGTACACCGAAAATCCTGCTCCATTTGAATCCGTTTCAACCGTCCCCGTCGTGCCTTTTACAACAAATGAACCCATCATGCCCTCGTCCTCGTGCGTGAGCGCGTGGCAGTGGTACATGTAAGGCCAGGTCGGGTCGGAATAGTCGTCAAATTTGGCAATAAACGTGACGGAGCCGCCGATTGGAATCCAGGCAACATCTTTCCAGCCTTGCTCGTAACTGCGCAGGTTGGTGCCGAGGTTGCCGCCGGAACGCGCGATGATTTTGAACGGCACATCATGGAGGTGAAAAGCGTGCCCGAAAACGTTGTTGTTGACGATGGTCCATTTTTCCACCGCATCCAGATTCACGGTTTGGTTGACCGTATTGAGGCTGAAAAACTGGTTGTTCAGCGAAAATGCGGTGCCCATTTGGCCGCCGGTGACGTTGATGGTTCTTGAATTGGTAACATCGGCTGTTGTCCAATAGGTATTGTTGACCAAGGCGGTCGGAATAGCGGTAATTGCATTGGCCGTCGCCGCTTTTATATTGATTCTCAGGATGTTGAAATTGGTGTTGTTCAACAAACTGCTGTTAATCGGGCCGTTGTTGCCACTCGGATTCACGGGGTTTCCTTCGTTTCCGGGCCAACCGAATACGTTTTGGCCGGGCGTAAGCGCCTGTAATTCGCTGGCTGAATTGTAGGCTTTTAAATCAAGGGTTCCGCCAACGGCATCTCCGCTCAAATCAACTAAGATTTCCAAACGCTCACCGGTTTGTAACGCAACTCTTGTAACGGCTACCGGCGCATTAAGCAAACCATCGTCGGTGCCAATGACGTAAAATGTGCGGTTGTCGCTAAAACCAAGGTTGTAGCCGCGCTGGATTTCGCCGTTCAACAAACGCAGGCGCACAACTTGTTTTGGCAGACTTACCTGCGGGTTCAAAGTGCCGTTTACCAATTCATAATCACCGTAATTATCTATTAAACTATGCGCCATTTGATTCGACGATAAAAACCTGCGGCTGGTAAGCGCCAGCGGAATATCGTCTACCCCGTAGGTTCTGGGCAATGGCAAGGCCGCCTCTTCCGCGTCCCGGATGATGATAAACCCGCCGATGCCTTTGGTCACGTGTTCCTGGGTCATTTCGTGCAGGTGCGGGTGGTACCACAGGGTTGCAGCCTGGTTTTTTACGGTCCAATAAGGTTGCCAAATAGTGCCGGGCGGAATAATCTGGTGCGGGCCGCCGTCCATAATTGGGGGCAGGTGCATACCGTGCCAGTGGATGGTCGTAGAGTCGTTGAGTTTATTGTGGACGTTTAAATGCACCATGTCGCCCTTGTTCATAATGAGCGTTGGGCCCCAGAAACTCCCGTTTACACCGCCGGTAATCGTTTGATTTCCAGCGCGAAACTGTACGAATGTATCGCGAATGGTCAGGTTAAAAGTCGTGCCGGAAAGGGTGTCTGGTATCCAAAGGTTGTTGTACGTTTGGGCTTGTACAAGTTGTATGGTTTGTGCAAAAACACAAACGGTAAGGAGGGCTATCAAATAAATTTTGTTCGCGTATTTCATGTTTACTGTTTGACGATTTTAAAAGTAAGTGGTTTGTTCCCCGCAATTTTTAAAAAATAAATCCCGTTCGACAGGTTCGTAAAGTCCTGATTTTCAATATCATTACCTGCATAAATAATTTTTCCAAACGTATCCGTCAACACGGCCGTTTCCTGCCCGATAGAAGGTTCAAAACGGATCTTGCTGTCAAACGGATTGGGGAAAATGCGGTATCCCTGGCCGGGCGTTTCTTGTTCCAAAGTGCCTGTTACAGCGGGCACGGTGTGGCGCACAATCACTTCATTGTCCAAAATCACATTGGTACTCCATATAAAGATGGCGTCCTGCGCGGGCGCGTCAAAAATGTCGGTGAAATTGGTGTAGGCGGGCTTGTTGTTTACCCCAATCGTTGCGTTGGTATATTCCGTGGCGGCGGGCCAGTTTGAATCATCGTAACCGGCCTGCATCCAGTTGGCGGGTACGGGCCAGTGCAGCGCGTAATACGCCGAGCCGTTGTTGGAATCGGCGGTGCTGCAATTGTTGGACAAACGCTGGGCGCCGTTTTCGGTCGGGCAACTCAAATTGGTGATTGGCGCAGTGTAAAACGTTTGGGCTTTCCAGTTGTGGTCGGTAATTGCAATGGTTTGATTATCAGCGTTTTTAAACACCGCCACCATGCCGCCGTCGCCGTCATGGTAAGCAGAGCCGCCGTTTGCCTCCGATCCTATGCCCAGGTTTTCCTCCCAATCCACCAGCAACATCGCAATTGTAAACGGCCGTTTTACCTTGAACCGCACAATGTTGGAATTGAACTGCGTGTACGGCACATTGTCCTTGCCCACCGGCGTACCGTTGATGTACAGTTCAAAATAGTTGTCGGCAAAAATGAAGCCCGTAATCAGCTCGCCGTCGGGGTCAATGGTAACGATGTCGCTGCCGTTTAAGGCTGCTAAAGCGGCTGTC
This sequence comes from Bacteroidota bacterium, assembly GCA_037130425.1. Classification (GTDB taxonomy): domain Bacteria; phylum Bacteroidota; class Bacteroidia; order Chitinophagales; family Saprospiraceae; genus M3007. Next base: position 22,549 of record JBAXTB010000024.1, on the reverse strand, counting down.
GCATTGGCGTAATTGGCGCCCGCGCAAGCATTGTTCAGGTTGGATGCAAAGGGAAACGCCGTGTTTGTGAAATTCACTTCGGCGGGTACGGTCCAAACAGTGCCGTTGCTTGCGGTGATGGTGCCTAATTTGGCGATCCGGCCGCCACTGCAATTGTACAAATTGCCGGTTGTCGCCGTGGCCGGCCCTTGCGATACGGAGGCGGTTCCGTTGTATTGGGCAATGGCCGAAAAAGGCAGTAAAAAGAGGAAAAATTGAGTTAGTTTTTTCATTAGAGTAGGATAAAATGCGATTAAATCCCAAAGGGATTTTATGTTTATAGCAACGTTGAATGTTCCTTTTGCCCAAATCCCGAAGGGATTTTATGTGTTTTATTATATTTTTCGGCTCATGTTCCCAAAGTGATGAATCTCCTTACTCAAAACAACATTTTCAGCACTTTGGGAATATGAGCCTATTTTTCACATACAATTCTTTCAGGATTGGGATATTTTACCTGATTCACGTAATCTTCGTTCCGAGATGTCACCTCCTCCTATGGTCGGAGATGACACCTCTTCACTGACGCTTAAGTTGGTTACATTAGATTGCGGTCACGCCGACAATTATGCGCGATCTCAATTTTTATTTGGCATAAGGTTTCACGTTTACATATCCTTAAGCCACAGTTGATTACAATTTCGGCTCAAAAATAGGTTGATAACCCTACCTGGATTGCGCCGGTTTTAGTCGGTGTATTTCCCAAAAAGTCAACATTTTGCTGGTACCTGTAATTCAAACGCAGCACGGTTGAAGGCGTGGGCCTGAAGGAAATACCTGGCACGATGGATCGAATTTCATGAAAAATATTGCCGCCTGTTTCGGTAAAGGAGCCTTGGTTATAATCGACGTATTCTAAGCGCACCCCGATGTTAAATTTGGCATGATCCCAATGCCAGATCGGGCGTTCAAGCACCGTTCCGACCACATCAACAAAAGCGCCCATTTGCTGGCCGGCATACGTTTGAAGGTAGGTATCGGGCACATCAACATGTACGCTCGCCAATTCCGCCCGAATGCTTAATCGCTTGGCTAAGAATGTATTAGAATAGTCGATTGCCATGGCGCTGACACTTCTTTGGGCTGCGTCTAATTCGGAGTAAATACAGCGCATGTATGAAATGCCGATTTCGCCGGCCGTTTTGTTGCGCAAGGCAAGTTTCCCGGTAAACATGGGTTTCCCGTTCGTATTTTGGTAACTCGAAACGCCTGACCGTAAGGAAGTACGGTCTAATTCGTTGTCAATGATTTTATCGTTAAAGCCGTTGGTCAAGTATGCTTCATAACCTGCGGCCCATTTATCATTGGCTATTTTGCCGTGCAGCCCCGCGCCCACATTGGAAAAAACGGACGGAAGTATCTCAGTAGAAACCATCGGACGATCCACAAATTCATAATTCGGGCCGTCGTGATTTTGGTTAAATGCGCCGATCGGGTTGAGTATCAAACCTGTACGAATATTGAACAGTTTATTGAATTTAATATCAACGGCGGCCATGCGCAATTTGAACTTTTCCGCTCCGGATTCAAAAGCAGCCTCCGAAAGAAAGGAAATATGTTTGTTCAAATTGGAAGAAAGGAAGAAGGCCAAGTCGGGCATTTCGAAGGAAAAGCCAGTCATCGAGCCGTTGGTTGCGCCGTAATAGGAATTTACATCAATGTATCCGCCCACCGTGAAAAGCAGGTTTTTTCCGCTGATTCCAGGCCGATGGTACATGGCGTCGCTGTTGAGCAGCAGCATGGAAGTGTCGCCGGAATTATGAAAATTAGTTTGGCCGTTCAATGAAATACAAAGAAACGCCATATTTATTGCTATGATATACTTCATATTAAAGCGAGTTTAAAAATGAAATAAGCGCTTCCTTATCCGTTGCGGAAAGCGATTGATAGTTCGTTTTGCTTTGTTCGCCTTCTCCGCCGTGTAATAAAATGGCGGCTTCAAGGCTTGTGGCGCGCCCGTCGTGCATCAGGTAATACGCGCCGCCCTGCGATTCCGGCGACAGTCCGAGGCCCCAAAGCGGCGGGGTTCTCCATTCAGATGATTTGGCGATTCCTTCCGTGTAACCATCGTCTAATCCGCTGCCCATATCGTGCAACAACAAATCGGTATATGCGTGAAATGTTTGTTCCGAGAGCGCCGGGATCAGCGAATGTTTGGTCTTCAAAGTCTCTTTATGGCAGTTTTCACAACCAATATTTTTAAATACAGTCAAGCCTTTTTGAACGGTTGCATCAGAAGCGTTGCGTTGGATCGGCGCTTTCAAGGACTGCAAATAAAAAACCACATCATTTACGGTATTTACGGAAACTTCAGGGTCAATCGGCTTGAGCGTGTAGGCGTCAATCGGCTCAAATTCGGACGTAATGCCCATGTCCTGGTTGTAGGCGTTTACCGTTTGGTGGAACAAATTATACGCCGCCGCTTTTTTGCCAAAACGCGTAATGTATTTGCCGTTGAGTGGGATGGCATCTGCGCTTTTTACCACATAATCAGGCAAATGCGCATAGTTTGGGCGACCAGAAATGCCGTCCTGATTACTGTCATCCGGGTCAGACATGGCCAGCAGATCAGCGTCGGAAACTAATTCAAGGAAGCCGAGTCCGGTATTGGCCGGCGGCGTAAATTTTGCAAACGGCGCGCCAATCGGAATCACTTCCGGCGTATAACCCGGCAGCGAGCGGTTTTGCAATTGGGGGCCACCTTTACCCACGTATGGATTTCCGTTTTCGTCTGCCTGACCAAAGCGCGTTAAAGTAGTAAACGGATGCCCTTTACCGTCGCCTGCGTGGCAACTGATGCAACTTCCAGTTACAAATACTGGCCCTAAACCCGTTTCTGCTACAAAAACTTCCCTAAAAGCTTCATCACCGCGTTCAAATTGCTTCATCTGGCCATCTGTAAGTCCGTCAATCGTACCATCAAGTGTTTGGTCTCCGGGAACACTGGAGGGCAACATGTTTTCACATGCTGAGAACAGGCATAGTACCAATGCCAAGGCCCAAAAAACAGTTAATCTAACCATACTGATTGAATTTTGATTATGAAAAAATGTGGTTGAACTACACTTGTATGGTTGACTTTATATAGATAGATCTTTTGAAAATGAAATGTTTGTTTTGTCCTTTTTTTAAAGTAATTACCTGGAAATTAAAACTTTAAATGTTTTTGTTTCAACCCCGTCCGTAGCGCTTAAAAAATACGCGCCGTCGTACAAAGTTTCTGTTTCAAAAATGCAAAGCGTGCTGCCCTGGTAAAAATCCTGTTCCGATACGGTTTGTCCGGCGGCGTTGCGGAGGCTCAGGTGCAGCGAATTGCGCAATAAATCCTGCGCCTGCACGAGGATATACTCGGAACTTGGATTCGGGAATATTTTCAGCCGGACGCCGTTCAAAACATCGCTGTTTGAAAGCACCAAGCTCACGACCGCGTCATCGGAAGCGGTGCATCCGTTGGCGTCTGAAATGATGACGCTGTACTGGCCCGGCGCAAGGTTTTCCAACAGGTTTCCGGTGCTTCCATTGTCCCAAACGAAGTTATAGGGTGGGGTGCCGCCGGTACCCGTTGCGGTGGCGGTGCCGTTGTTTGTTCCGGTAGAATTGGTTGCCACCGCATTTGCTTCCAAGGCCGCATTGGGTTGAGTAATGGTTTCAAAAGCAGTGGTGCTGCATCCGTTGTTGTCCGTAATGGTGGCGTTGTATTGGCCTGCGGGCAAACCGTTCAAATTTTGGCTGGTTTGTCCGTTGCTCCACGCATACATGTACGCGGGCGTGCCACCTGAAACTTCCAAACTAACCGCACCGCTTGCATCACCAAAGCAGTCGACGGCGGTGCTTGATACATTTGCAAACAGCGCTTGCGGCGATGAAACGGCTGCGGAAACGCTTGTGCTACAGCCCATTGCATCGGTAAATGTCGTGCTGTACATGCCGGCATGTAAGCCATCCCAAAGCACGCTGCCCGAACTCCACTGACCCGGATAAGGCGTAAAACCGCCTGTTACGGTAAATAACACGGTGCCGTCATTGCCGCCGAAACATTTAACCGGCGTGGCTACTGCTGTCAGCACCGGACCGGCAATTCCCGCCACAGCAGCAGAAAATTCGGCGGTACAAGCATTGGCGTCCGTGATGGTAACGGTATAGGTATCGGCTCCTAAACCGATCAGGTTTTGGTTTGTGCTGCCGTTGTTCCAGTTAAATGTGTAAGGCGCGGTTCCGCCGATTACGCTGAGTTCAATGCGACCGTTGGATTGGCTGCAGGCTTCGGGATTTACGGCGGCTGTTGTTGAAATTGTGTCGGGCTGCGTAATTGTTTTGGTTATGATGGCCTTGCAATTGTTGGCATCTTGTACCGTGACCATGTACATGCCCGCGCTTAAATCGGAGCGATTTTGCGTAGTGGCGCCGTCGTCCCAAAGGAATGAAAGCGGCGCGGTGCCGCCGGACACATTCAGGTTGATCGCGCCGTTTGCAGCGCCCGCGCAAAGAACCTGGCTTGCCGTTGCGCTTGCGTTAGGGCCGTTCAGGTTGTTTACGACAGCCATAAATTCAACGGAACAAGCGTTTGCATCCGTAATGGTGGCCGTGTAAGCCCCGCTGCTGATTCCAGAAATCGCGGCCGCAATGCTGCCGTTATTCCACAAATAACTGTATGGCTGAATTCCGCCTGCAATGCTCAGGGAAACACCGCCGTTGGCCTCGCTGCATGTGGCCGCAGTCGTAACGGTGGTGGCCGTAATTTCATTCGGCTGGCTGACCGTTTCGGAAATGGTCGCGCTGCATTGGTTGGCGTCGGTGACGGTGGCGCTGTACGTTCCGGCTGCCAGGTTGCTGCGTTCGGCATTGGTGTCGCCGTCATTCCAAAGCACGGAATATGCGGACGTGCCGCCGGTGCTGCTTAGTTGGATTTCGCCGTTTGTTTGTCCAAAACAAGGAATATTGGTAACGGTAGCGCTTGTGTTTAAAGGCAAATCCGGCTGCGATATTGTAACGGAACTGTTTGTTGTACAATTGTTTGCGTCGGTAACGGTTGCGCTGTAAGTTCCCGCTGCGAGCGCGTTGCGTGCGGTGTTTGCAGAACCATCTTCCCATACGATCGTGTATGCCGCCGTGCCGCCGTTTGCATTGAGTTGCAGGCTGCCGGTTTGCTGCCCAAAACAAGCGATATTGGTGGCCTCAACGCTTGCGCTCAAGGGCGCTGCGGGCTGGGAAACGGTTTGCGAAACAGTAGCGCTGCAACCCAGCACATCGGTTACAGTAGCGGTATAAACGCCCGCCGGGATGGCCATTCGTGTAGCCGTGGTTACGCCGTCATTCCACAAAAACGTGTAGCCGGGCGTTCCGCCGGTGGCGTTTAATTGGATGGCTCCGCTTGCATTTCCAAAACAGGCAATACCCGTGGCGCTGCTTGTTGCGGAAAGCGCTGAGGCCGGTTGTGTAATGCTTGCAAAAGCGTTCGCGATACAATTGTTGGCGTCGGTAATGGTGACGCTGTAATCGCCGGCCGCAACGTTATGGCGCGATGCTTCGGTGCTGCCGTCGTTCCACAAAAAGGTATATCCGGGTGTGCCCCCGCTCACGAACAAATCAATGTATCCGGTAGCGCTACCATAGCAATTGGCTGATAATGTGTTGATTGCAGGGTAAAGCGCGGCTTGTGGTTGTGTGATGGAAATTGTTTTTGTGATGGTTTGAGCGGTAATGTCCGTCACGGTAACGGTGTAAGTACCTGCTGCCAAACCGCTGCGATTTGGCGTTGTAATGCCGCCGCCCCAATTGTACGTGTAGGGTGGATTGCCGCCGCTCATGGTAATGTTGACGGATCCATTGCTGTTGCCGAAACAAGGTACATTGTTGATTTGTGCCGCAACTACAAGGGGCGGGCCGTTGTATGTCGTGGTTGTTTCCGTCACCGATGCCACTCGTGTCACGTTTTTTACACCGTAAAACGTAGGTCCCACGACATAAGGGTACTTGGAATTCCAGTTTTGATCGACCGTCGTGAAATAGCAATAAATACCGTTCGGGTATTCCGGTGTGACGCAAAATCGGCCGTTGTGCTCGTCTAAATAATCGGGTGTAGCCGGCGAAGTCGGATTGTACTGATAGTCTTCCCGATAAATGCCGAGGGGGTATGTTGAATTTACCGGCGGCCCGTCTGTTACATCCGTTCCGTCGGCATAATGTGTTCTTAGGGTGATGTTTCGGAGGCTGTAACTGGATTTCATGCGCACAATGCCGCCTGTTCCGTCCGCATTTTTATACCCGTATGCGCCGTAAATCGGGAAACCGTCGTAGGCAAAACCGAGCAGGGGGGCATGTTTGGTTGAGTCGATGACGTAAAGTCCGTCAGAGGTGTACAAATTGCACACATTTGAAATGATATTTAGGTCGAATTTAAACGCGCTGGGATTCTGGTGGTGGTGGTAATTGCCCATCGCGGGGTGCCCTTTGGCGCAGTCGAATCCGGCGCGTTCGGCTACCACGGCATCGCGGTTCCAAACGCCGTTGCCCATGCCTCCGAGCGGCCCGCCCTGGTTCATGCCAAGGTTGAAATTGTAGGAAACGCCGTCGCGGTAATCAAACAGCGCCACGCCGTTGATAAAAGCGCCAATGTTGCCGCCAGTAGTAGGGGAGGGCGTACCGGTGTTTTTTACGGGCGCGAGCGGGATTTTGTAAATATTATTTTGGTTCGTGCCTTGCGACGGATTTCCATCCAAATAAGGCCCGATAATGTAAGCAGGAATTCCGCTGCAAGTCACATACACCCAATTGCTTGAATATTGCACTTTTTGTACATTGGCAGGGTAGTTGTCATTAATGGGCGTAGCGTTTCCGGCAACATAATGCCTGCCTTTGATGCCTGTATTATTGCGCAACCAGGAGCTAATGGCGGGATTTGTCTGGGCAAAAACCGGAGCCAGACAAAGGCCGGTTAGCAGTAAAATCAATAAGTTTTTGACCATTTGACAGCGGAATTAAGTTCAAAAAAGCAAATAGATTAAGCTTCGATGGCGGGCATCGGGTTAGGTCTACTGGCTTAGACGCTGTGAAACGGAGAATCCTTCGGTGGGGTGGGGGATAAATTAATCCCAAAGGTAGCGTTCGTCGAAGGGAACCTTATATTTCTTCAAAAACATTAGGAATTCGTACTTAAAATCGTTGTTTTTGTGGTGTTTATCCTGGTTTTCAATGTAACGGATAACCGAGTCTATTTTTGATTGGCTGACTGAAAAGGCGCCGTATCCATCCTGCCAATAAAAATTATGGTACTTCTGACCCTTTGTTTTGATCCATTTGGAGGATCGTTTTTTAATTTCTTCCAGCAAGTCCATTTGGGCCACTTTTCGGGAAAGGGTGCATAGGATGTGGACATGGTCGTCGTGCCCGCCCACGCGCACGGGATGGCATTCCATGATTTGGCAAACGCCGCCTAAATAATTGAATAAGTGGGGTTTAATTGCATCGTCGATGAGCGGTTGACGATGTTTGGTGCTGAAAACGAGGTGTATATAAACCTGGGAAAGCGATTGTGGCATGATTAAAGTGTTTTGATGATGGTGTGCGGATTATAGTTTTGATAAGGGCAAATTTGTGGGGAAAATGTATTTGGGGTGGGGGGCGGGTTTGTTAATTTTTTGTTAATGGGGCGTATGAATGTTTACGGCGAATTTGTTTATATAACGAATTTGTATAACGAATTTGTATAACGAATCCGTATGGCGGCGCCATACGCTATTGATTGCGCCCCTTTGGGGCTACGCATTACCTGACCAGCCCCAAAGGGGCGAAATCAACAGAATCGGGCAACGCCCGATCATTTTGAGCGATATAGAACATGGAATCAACCCAATGGCGCATAAGCAAACGCCCTTTACCCCAAATCCGTATAAATCTCCCCCCGTTCCACCGTATCCGGCAACGGCCCAAAATGACACAACTTCAACTCCGCCATACGCCGACCCGCAATCGCCCGGTCAAGTATACCTTTGTCATCCAATAAAGCCGTCAGGTATCCCGACCAGAACGCATCGCCGGCGCCGGTCGTATCTTTTACCTCCACAGGGCGTGCAGGCAGGAAATGCCGCTCAGTCAAGTTACCGACCCAGCAGCCTTCGGCGCCGAGGGTGAAACACACCTCGCTGGCGCCCATTTTCAGGAAATGTTCAATCACAGCATCCGGCGCCGGTTTCTCGTCTTCATACAAACGATTGTAATCAACGTCGCTGATTTTAACCAAAGCGCCTAAGCGGCACAATTCAGCCACTAAACGCTGGGCTTCGCGGCGATCCGGCCATATTTTTTCAGCATAATTCGCATCCACGCTGATTTTACAGCCGCCGCGCTTGGCCTTTTCAGCAGCCTCCATAATCACGTGTTGGGCCGGATTCTTTGAAAGTGCAAAACAGGTGGTATGAAAAATAGAAATTTCTTCAAAACGACTGTATGGAAACTGACGAATCGACAGCATGGCATCTGCGCCGCGATACGGCTGAAAATTTGACACCGCCGCTGAACGCGTAACCAATATCAAGGTCGTCGGTTCGTCCACCTGCGTCACATAAGTCACATCCACACCGATGCGGGCCACGTAATTGCGCAGCACCGTACCCATGTCGTCGTTGCCGACACAAGCGGCAAGCATGGTTTTGTTGCCCAACCGCGCCATATTCATGCACAAATTGGCAGGGCTTCCACCCGGAATCCGTTTGAAAAGGGATGCTTCGTCTAGCGTTTGTACAAATTCTGCAGTAATAAAATCTACCAGCAGCTCTCCGGCACAAAGAATGTCAATGGCTCTTCGCATAATTATCTGTCAAAAGTGGTTTTACGAGGTTGATCCATAACAATACACAAAACACGTTTCATTTAGAGCGCAATATTAAGACTTTTTCGGTTAACCCATACCGACCCCGCCAATAAAGTGTGGCAAACATCACGTATTACTGTCAGGACATGACACGCTGGCATCAAATACCGGCGACTTACTGTAAAAATGGCAGAAAATTTTGCATGGCACGAAGTCTGTTAACGTGCTTATATCCGCATAAAATTTGGTTATGCGGATTCAACCATGTTTTAACCTAAACAAAAATAGTTCAGAAGTATGAAACCAATCGCAGACCGTGTTATTGTTAAAACGGCGCCTGCCGACGAGAAGACCAAAGGCGGTATCATCATCCCCGACACTGCGAAAGAAAAACCGCAACGTGGAGAAGTAATCGCTGTAGGTCCCGGCAAAGACGGCAACCTGATGACTGTTCAAGTGGGTGACATCGTGCTGTACGGCAAGTATTCAGGCCAGGAAATCAGCTACGAAGGCCAGGATTACCTCATTATGCGCGAAGAAGAAATCCTTGTGATTCTATAAGGTCTTCCCCCAATCCCTGAAAATCGCAGTTTTTTCATTTCAAACATAACGTAACAACAGATATGTCAGTAAAACAAATCACGTTCAATTCCGATGCCCGTGAAAAACTCAAGGATGGAATTGACGCACTCGCCAATGCGGTGAAAGTTACCCTCGGTCCTAAAGGCCGCAACGTAATTATCCAAAAATCATTCGGTGCGCCATCCATTACAAAAGACGGTGTTTCCGTAGCAAAAGAAATCGAACTGGAAGATCCGGTCGAAAATATGGGCGCCCAAATGGTGAAAGAAGTGGCCAGCAAAACTGCTGATGCGGCAGGCGATGGTACCACTACTGCGACCGTACTCGCTCAGGCAATGGTAACGGCTGGTTTGAAAAACGTAGCCGCCGGCGCCAACCCAATGGACATCAAACGCGGTATCGACAAAGCCGTTCGTAAGGTTGTAGAACACCTGCAAGGCCAATCGGAAAAAATCGAAGAAGATTTCGATAAAATCCAACAAGTTGCTGCTATTTCGGCCAACAACGATGACGCAATCGGTAAACTGATCGCCGACGCTATGAAACGCGTATCGAAAGACGGCGTGATCACGGTTGAAGAAGCAAAAGGTACCGACACTTATATGGACGAAGTTATTGGTATGCAGTTCGACCGCGGCTACCTCAGCCCGTACTTCATCACCGATGCTGAAAAGATGATTGTAGATTACGAAATGCCGTATCTGCTCATCACCGATAAAAAAATCGGCAACATGCAGGAGTTTGTTCCGATCTTAGAAAAAACACTGCAAACAGGTCGCCCATTGTTGGTGATCTCGGAAGATGTTGAAAGCCAGGCACTTGGCGTATTGGTGGTAAACCGCCTGCGCGCTGGTCTGAAAGTCGTAGCCGTTAAAGCCCCAGGCTTCGGCGACCGTCGCAAAGCCATGTTGGAAGACATCGCCATCCTCACTGGCGGTACGGTTATCAGCGAAGAACAAGGCTACAAATTGGAAAACGCCGGTCTGGAACACCTCGGTTCCTGCGAGCGCATCACGGTTGATAAAGACAATACCACCATTGTTGGCGGTAAAGGTCAGGCCGATGCAATCAAAGCGCGTGTGCAAATGATCAAACAACAGATCGAAGCAACTACGAGCGACTATGACCGCGAAAAACTTCAGGAACGTCTTGCCAAATTAGCAGGCGGTGTGGCAGTGCTTTACGTAGGCGCCGCAACCGAAGTTGAAATGAAAGAAAAGAAAGACCGTGTGGACGATGCGCTGCACGCAACCCGCGCAGCCATCGAAGAAGGTATCGTTGCAGGCGGTGGCGTAGCGCTCGTGCGCACCATCGAGGGCCTCAAAGACCTCAAAGGCGACAATGAAGACGAAAACTACGGCATCCAGATCGTGCGCAAATCGCTCGAATCTCCGATCCGTACCATCGCTGAAAACGCAGGCGTTGACGGTTCGCTCGTATTCCACAAAGTGCTTGAAAACACAGGCGCTTTCGGTTACAATGCGCGCCACGACCGTTACGAAGACCTGAAAGCGGCCGGCATCATTGATCCAACAAAAGTTACACGCATTGCACTTGAAAATGCAGCTTCCATCGCGGCGATGGTGTTGACCACTGAATGTGTGATCAACGAAAAACCGGAGAAGAAAGCAGCAGGCGGCCACGGCCACCCAGGCATGGGCGGCATGGACGGCATGATGTAATACGCCGTAAAGTTTTTAAAAAATACTTTTGAGCCATCTCGTTTGTTCGGGATGGCTTTTTTATTATTTAAAAATTGGATATAGATTTTAGTCGTTTTAAGGTTATGAATTTGATTATTATGCCACGGCGACGTAATGTTGGACTGAAATTTTTGGCATTTACTTAACAATTATTAATGATTACTTAATGTGGAATATACGGGCATACGGTGGGCATCTGCGGAACTTCGCCCTTAAAATCAGTACGAAATTCTGACGCTGTATCCAGTTTTAAACTATGAAAAAAATTCCTATCCTGTTCTCCCTCCTGCTCGCATTGCCCTTCATGCTCTTAGCTCAAAAAGGCACCATTTCAGGAAAAGTTATTGATAAATCTAACGGTGAAGGCCTGATCGGCGTTACCGTAAAGGCTGAGTCCCCAACTGCAAATACCGGAGCGGTTACAGACATTGAAGGAAACTATTTGATTTCCGCGTTGCCTGGCGATTACACCGTAAGTTTCCTGTACAGCTCTTATAAAACCGAAAAAGTTACTGTAACAGTTGAAGCCGGTAAGGTCGCATACCTCAATTTGACGATGGAAGAAGCGACTAACACACTGACGGAAGTAGTGATTACGACCACGATTGAAAAAACAACCGCTTTATCGTTGCTGACCCAACGCAAAAATGCGCCGCAGGTATCTGACGGTGTTTCCGCCGACCTGATTCGCCGCACGCCTGACCGTACCACTTCAGATGTGCTCAAGCGCGTTACCGGCGCATCCATCCAGGAAGGCAAGTTTGCCGTAATTCGCGGGATGAATGACCGCTACATTGCCGGTTATTTGGACGGCGCCTTGTTGCCTTCTACCGAAAGCGACCGTAAAGCCTTCGCGTTTGACGTTGTGCCTGCAAATTTGATTGACAACCTCGTAATTATCAAAGCAGGTTCACCTGATTTGGTCGGCGATTTCGGTGGTGGCGTCATTAAAATCAACACCAAATCTGTTCCGGAAAAGTTTACGCAATCGATCAGCATCGGCGAGCAAACGCACTCATTGACAACATTCAAAGGCTTTACCCAATACAAACGCTATCCAGGCGAAGCGCTTAATATCTTCGGCTCTCAGCGCGACCTTCCGACGTTTGATGAAAATGCCCTGAAATCAGCTTCTACTTTCCCAGGCGCCGAAGAAAAACGCAAATTCGCTGAGATTTCTCAAAAATTCAACAACGACTGGTCAAATAAGGTCGTAAATGCCATTCCAAATCCGCGTATTTCTTATTCGCTCGGATTTCCAATTGATTTGCACCATGACCGCAAACTCGGCGTGGTACTGGCTTTGAACTATTCCAACAGCCAGCGTTATTCGGAAGGTCTTGTAAATTCATTTGACGGCACTGGTCAGACTTCTAACTTCAAAGATGATGTTTACAAACAGAATTACAGCAGTGGCGGTATTTTGAATGTGAATTATGTTGGTACCAAAACACAAATCAATTTCCGCAACTTATTGAACCTCAATACCGATAACAATACGATCGTTCGTACCGGCATCGGTAGCACACAGGATCAGGTGGAAGTAAAGGCCGTTTCTAACGTTATCAATTATAACCGATTGTATAACGGAATCGTTTCTTTGAAACAGATTGTCGGCGCTAATTTGTTTACCATCAACGCATCGGCAAACTATTCAAATGTGCGCCGTAACATTCCGGATTACCGCATCGCCAGCTACACCAAAACGCCTGATTTTGAAACCTTCCAACTTCAGCGCGGTGACTTTTTCAACTCCAGCACCGGTCGTTTTACTTCTGACTTGAAAGAAGGTATTTACGGCGGAGAACTGCAAGCGTCAAAAGAACTTAACACTTCGAAAGTAAAAACTGAAATCAAAGCCGGCGTTTATACACAAACCCGTAACCGTACTTTTGAAAGCCGCAACTTTGTATACCAAGGCAACCAGCCTTCAAATCTGACCTACAACCCGCAAATTGATTTAGCAGCCAGTAACATCAATGCAAATCTCCTGTATTTGCTTGAAAAAACATCGAACGATCTGGCTTACTACAAAGGAAAGTCGACCCAGAATGCCTTTTACTTAATGGCAGATCAGAAGTTTTTCGAAAAATTGCGTACCGTGTATGGCGTGCGTTATGAAAACGTTGACATTCATGTGACCAACCAAAAACTGAATTCAGAAGTTTCGCGTATTAAGCAAGATGTTTTATTGCCATCGGCAAATATTTCTTACGCATTAACGGAAAAAACAAATATTCGCGGCGCTTATTATGCCACCGTTAATCGCCCTGAGTTCCGCGAGTTAGCGCCTTTCGCTTTCTTTGTATTCGACAAAAACGCAGAAATTCGCGGTAACACAGATTTGAAAATCGCTAAACTGAACAACTTTGACCTGCGCTACGAATTCTATCCTTCGGGAAGCCAGGTGATTTCTGCGGGCGCATTCTACAAAACGATTAAAAACCCGGTTGAATTCGGCATTGACATTGCGCAGCCCTTTACAACTTTTACATACCAGAACGAAAAAGCGGCAACGATTTACGGTTTAGAGCTTGAGTTTCGCAAAAACCTCAGCTTCCTTGGCCGCGCACCTTTCCTGAATGACATCGTAGTGTTTTCCAACCTTGCGCTGATCCATTCCAAACTGCAATTTGAATCCGGGTCATTTGCCAAGCAAAATCGCCCGCTACAAGGTCAATCGCCTTATGTGTTGAACGCTGGCATACAATATGAAAACTCGGATAATGGTTGGTTTAGTAGCATCGTATTCAACCGCATCGGACGTCGTATCGCGTTTGTGGGGGTTGATGCGAAATACGGCGCTACCCGTCAGGATGTGTACGAAGCGCCACGCTCTGTTGTTGACTTTCAGTTCGGTAAAAACATCAAGCGTTTTAATTTAAAACTTACGCTTGGTGATATTCTGAAACAGAAGCAGACCTTTTATCAGGATATTGACAACAGCGGAAAGTACGAAACGAAAGACCTGTTGATGTTCCAATTCAAAAACGGATTTACAACCAGTCTGACAGTAGGGTACACCTTCTAACATAATTTCCATAAAAAGATTTGATTCGATAAAAGTGAGTCATTCCAGAAATTGGGATGACTCACTTCTTAAATCACACCCCCGCTTAACCCTATGTTAACGCCCGCTTTACACTGAGTTAACAGCAACGCTGTAATTTCGCGGCGGTTAACATAACTAACCCATTTTTTCTAAACAAACTTAACAACTTATCATGAAAAAGACCTTACTCCTTTTAGTAGGCCTTATCGGTTTCCTGTCCTCAAGTGTATATGCGCAAGCAGACTTCAAACTTCAACAGACAACCTTTGTGGGTGCATTGGGCGCTGACATTGCGAATGACTGGACACAAGGTTGGACCAACTGGGATCCAAAAAACACCAACTACCCGGCTCCTACCGATATTACTACCCTTGACGGCACCGCTGCATCGTTGCCAGTTCCAGGTGAAATCAGCATCACAAACACGCTGACGCTTGACGCGAACAAGGTGTATCTTTTGAAAGGTATGATTGTGGTACGTAGCGGCGCCAAATTGGTTGTCCCTGCCGGTACAATTGTTCGTTGCGAGGCTGATCTGTCTACTACCCCTAAAAACTACGCTACAATCGTAGTTGAACGCGGTGGTCAAATCGAAATTAACGGCACTAAAGCCAAGCCAGTTGTTTTCACATCTGCTAAAGCCGTTGGCGCACGCGATCGCGGTAATTGGGGCGGTATCCTGCTTGCAGGCCGTTCATCCCACAACTTGTGGAACCCAACTGCTGATGCTACACAGATGGAAGGTTTCAACAACGTTGGTTTTGATGCTACCCTTGCTAAATTCGGTGGTACTGACGTAAATGACAACTCAGGTTCTATCACTTACCTGCGTATTGAATTCGGCGGTATTGCGTTCGAAGCAAACAAAGAAATCAACGGTCTTACCATGGGCGCTGTTGGCGCAGGCACGGTTCTGAACCACGTACAAGTATCGTACAGCGGCGATGACTCTTTCGAATGGTTCGGCGGTACGGTCAACAGCTCTAACCTGATTGCTTTCAAAGGCACAGATGACGATTTTGATACCGATAACGGTTACGCTGGTTTGAGCCAGTTCGGCATCGGCGTGCGTGACTCTGCTTATTATGACCTTACTTATGCTGCACCATCTGGCGGTTCTGTATCTGAAGGTTTTGAAAGCGATAACGAAGCTACTGGTACGGCAAATGTTAAGCCTTATACCAATGCTGTATTCAGCAACTACACTATGGTAGGCCCAGTTCCTGTTGGTTCTACTTGGTCAAGCATGAACTCTACGACCAAAGCGGCTTTCCGTCGCGGCGCACGTATCCGTCGTAACTCTGCTTTGCGTATCGTAAACAGCGTCTTTATGGGCTACCGTAACTTCGTTATGATGGACGGCGACAGCTCTGTTCGCAACACAAACTACCCAGCTGCTTTGGCGCTTGTAACGCCAAACACACCGGTTGATCTGAAAAGCCACCAGACTTTCTTCGCTAACAACCTGATTGTTAACACAGACGCTTCTTTCAACAGCACCACTGACACCACTGCAAACGGCCTGGTAGAAGTAACGCGTAAAGCAGGTTCTAAAAATCAATTGCTTGCAATTGATGCATGGGTTCGTCAAACTGGCCCATTGGCCAACAAAATCAACCCGGTTCCATTTACTACGGGTACTTTGTTGATCAACCCGCTTGCTGCTTCTACAACACCTGATTTCCGTCCGGTTGCCGGCTCACCTGCTTTGATGGGCGCCAACTTCCTGAACAACCCAGTGTTGATGAACCTCGTTCCAACCAAAGAAATTTTGGTTAACGCTCAAATCATCCCAGTGTTCCCGAACCCAATCAGCAATGGTTTCCTTCAGTTCGGTCAAACAGTACAGTCTTTCGGTATGTTCGACATCAATGGCAAACTCGTGAAATACGGCTTTGACACTGACCACGTTTCTATCGAAGGTTTGTCTTCTGGTGTGTACTTCATCCAGTTGGATGGCCGCGCACAAAAAGTGATTGTAGAATAATTTTAGACAACTACGGTTGTTGATATACATGCGAAGGGCGGCTCCGATTTGGGGCCGCCCTTCTCTATTTCAGGATTTTACGTTGTGTATTTAGAAAATATAACGCAAACCTACCTGCGCTTGCCAACGCGACAGCAAACTGGTGTCGTAACCAAAGGTTTTGGTCAGTGTTTTATCAAAACCGTAGGTTGGAACGCCGTTTGAAACGGAAACACCGATTGGTTGTGTATTTACCGGAATTTGGCGCACGCCCCATTCAGAGTTAAACAGATTGCCGATGTTCAATACGTCGATGCTCAATTGAATGGTGTTTGTTTTTGAGCCTAATTTCAGGTTCAAATCCTGTAGAATACGCAAGTCCCAATTGGAATACCAAGGCGACAAAATGGCATATTTGCCGGCGTATTTACCCCGATTTTTGTTCAAATATGCATCCTGCGCAATATAGGCCTTCAATGCCGTGCGCTGTTCTGCCTGCTGTTGCGCCGTTCCGCCAAAAGCCATTTGATCAACCTGCGCATCTGTCGGAATATAAATCAGGTCGTTCAGTGCCGAATTATCACCGTTTAAGTCGCCGGAATAAGTATAGGTAAAGCGACCGCCTTGCGCATATTGCATAAACAGCGAAATGGTGGTAGCCATGTTGCCGTAACTGAATTTTTTATATGCTGCGCCAAGCACACGGTGGCGATTGCCGTACAAAGAGTTGGACAACACTGCCTGATTTACATTGCCATAAGCCGGGTTGCGGTCGTAAGCGTCGCTTGAAATTTCTGCGGAAATGGAACTGGCGTCTTTCGACTCATTAAAGTTATACCCGATCATGGTGTAAAAACCTTTGTTCCAGTTGCGCTGAATCTGAACGGAGCCATTCCATTGGTATCCGAGGTTGGTATTGGTAAATACATACGTGCTGGTGAGCGGCACATGTACGCCCGGCGCCAATTCAACTGTTGCATAATCGGCAAACTGATAAATCGGGCGGTTGTCGACGCCGGAAAGTTGTGCAGTCGGGCGGTTCAGGCCGTAGTTGCGCACCATCATGGCATTGATGTCTTTCGTGTAAATACCTTCCAGGGTAATAACCCAGCCTTTCAGTTTTACGTCAACACCAAGGTTGTTGCGCCATACTTGCGGGAATTTGAAATTCTCGGCGGTTTGGTTGTAAAAGTACCAGTTTGGGTTTGCAACCTGGTTGCCCACCCATACAAATGGGAAACGGCCGGTGAATAAACCTGCGCCGCCGCGCACCTGCAAACTGCGGTTGTGCAACACATCCCAGTTAAATCCGATACGCGGGCTGAATAAGGGGCGTTGTTGCGGCATTTTAGAGTGGTCGAATACCACCGGTTTGCCAGTTTCATCAAAATAGGTAAGACCGGGAATGACACAGCAGTTGGCCGCTTCTGTTTCTTTCGCCTTCGTCTGGGTATCGAAATACAAGGGCAAATCCATGCGCAAGCCGAGCGTCATGTCTAAGTTTTCCGTAATATTTACCTCATCCTGGGCATAAAGCGCGAATTGGCCTACATTGGTTTGAGCCAAGGCCCAGCCGCCGGGCTTGCCTTCGCCAATACGTTCCAGGGAAGCATAAGCGTCTCTGGCTGCCTTAACATCCGCGTCAAATGCGCCGGTATTAACGGCATCCAAAAATGCTGCTGTTGAAGCAAATCCAGGACCGAACGTACCGCCATAAGCATTCAGGTTGAACGAGTTATCAAACTTAAACTTCTCATACGCGCCGCCGAATGTGAGCGTATGATTTTGCAGATACACGTTCAATTGATCGTTAATCTGAAATACGTTCTGATTCAATTTGTTGTGAATCGAGAACGGTTCGTGACCGGCTACGATGTACCGAATTCCGTCGTTGTTGTTGATATTGATTACAGGGAACGGATCGGAGAACGGATCACGGGTGTCGCGGAAGGCGGAATAACCTGCTTGTAATTTATTGGCAACGGCGTTTCCAAACTGCGATTTCAACTCAATTAATGCCGAATTCAGTTTGTTGTTGATCTGGTAGCCGCTGTTGCGGAACTGCAAGGTGGTCAAATCCGGACCGCGGCGACCGATGGCGGAAGGGTGCGCCGGTTTTTGTTTGAGGGCATCTAAGAAATTGTAGGTAGCCGTCAGTTTGTGCTTTTTATTGATATTCCAGTCAAGTTTGACAATTCCCTTCTGGTTGTCGGTGTTGTGTTTATAACCTTCAAAGTCGCCGGTATCATAACCGTAACGCGCTTTGAGTACATCTCTGATTGCTTGCATATCAGATGCAGCCACGCGGGAAACATTGGAGCCGGTAAGGCCGTCGCGGGCCGCCAGGTAATTAGAACCCAGGTCAGAGCGGCGTTCAATTTCGGCATTTACAAAAAAGAACAGTTTGTCCTTGATGATCGGACCGCCAAGGCTGAAGCCGGTTTGAAGTTGACGCAAATCAGGCACGACAATGTCAGATCCGTACACTTTTTTTCCGGTCATATCCTGGTTGCGATAAAAACCAAAAACAGTTCCGTGCAAAGTATTCGTACCCGATTTTGTTACGGTATTTACGCCTGCGCCGGTAAAGCCCGCCTGCGTAACGTCGTAAGGAGCAATGGAAACTTGTATTTGTTCAATGGCGTCCAAAGAAATAGGTTGCGCCTCCGTTTGTCCGCCTGGTGTAGCGGCGTCGAGGCCGAATGGGTTGTTGAAAATGGCTCCATCCACCGAAAAGTTGTTGTATTGTCCGTTCCGACCTGCAAAGGAAAACCCGTCGGCCATCGGTGTTAAGCGCGTATAATCAGCAGCAGAACGGCTGATGGTCGGCAAACTGGTCAGTTGCTCATTGCTCACGTTGGTGGCTGCTCCTGTTCGGCGGGAATTAAGCACCGGATCAACGCTGGCGGAAATCACTGCTTCTTGTAGCATGGTTGAACTGCTCAGCATTTTAAAATCAAGGGGTAGTTTTTGCCCGACAGACAAGGTAACACCTTGTTGTTCAACATTTTGATAACCTGTATAGGTAAGCGAAATGGTGTACGGGCCTCCAACGCGGAGGTTAGGCACCGTGTAGCGTCCGTCTGCGCGGGTAGAGGTGCCATAATAAGTACCAGATGGCGTGTGGTTGGCCACCACCGTAACGCCGGCAAGCGGCTCACCCTTATCATCGGTGACGATGCCATTAATAGTTGCAGTCGTGACTTGCGCCTGCAAAGAAAGAGTTGTCGCCAAAAGCAACGACAACATGGACAGTACATGTTTGAGCATGATAGGAATGGTTTAGGAAAGAAATGATTGGTCGCTTCACACCTGAGTGTATTTCAGGGGGCAAAGAAAATTAATGTTTTCTTAACATAACAATGCAAAACCAGAATTCCTAAAAAAACAGCCAAAAGGCGGGACCTAATGCTGCATTTCAAAATTTAAATTCAATTTCTGACCGTCTTTAATTAAAATACTGTCTTTGTAAACCGTTTTAAAACCGGTATAAGACAGCGTCATCAAATACGGGCCGCCTCCGCGCAGATTTTTGAGGTTATAAGTTCCGTCGGCCAACGATAATGTGCCCCGATAAGTACTGGTAGGCAAGTGTTTGACGATCACAGTGACGCCTTGCACGGCTTCGTGCTGTTCGTCAGTGATCGTGCCATAAATGGAGGAGGAAGCAGTCGTATAGGCGCATAACCCGCACAGGAACAAAACTGCTATCAGGGACAACGTAAATTTCGGCTTCATGAATATGATCGGAGAAAAGATTGGTTTATTTACTCGGCAAAGCGATAGGTCTTGAACGATTGGATTCGAATGCTCAAGATAATTTGTACAAAACCCATCGCGACGGCGTATAGACCGCAAATAAACTATTTCCCCATGCAATATTTTGCATCTGGTACATGTAAATAATTATATTTTTTGATTGGTAGCAAGTACGTCGTTGATTTATCGAAATTTGCCGCCGCCTGGATCTTAATTTTTACTGCCAATTTCTATGCGGGAGGTATGAACCCAACCGACCAATTCGTTGGCCAACCGGTGCATGTGAAATTCCAGGATTTCGCGGAATTTGCGGTTTTCTTCTGCCGAAACCTCGTTTATTTCAGGATACAAGGCCACCGCAGCAAGGTTCATATCCTCGATCAAACGGTTTGCAACTTCATCCCAGGAAGGATCGGTATTTTGCGCAGCGGTTTCAAGTTGTTTCCATTTTATATCAACTTCTCTGCTCCTGCGCGCATGTAACCACCCGATACGCGTCGTTTCTGCCGCCTGCAAGTCAATATTGCGGTCGACAAACAAGTGCAAACTGGTGTTCCAGTCAATTAATTCAGCATCCAAACAAGCCACAAGCGATTCCTGCCCCACACCTGAAAACGCCGCCTGTGCGGCACGGTGGTGTAAATCAGGGTTGTTTTGCTGTAAGTCGTCCATAAAATCCTCGAAATCAACCAGCATATTGGCCATCGCCTCCGGTTCCGAAAAACGCAGACCCGCCAGATCAAACCAGATCGCGGTGCAATCACCCTCTTCCATATCAAAACGGATATTTTCTACCGTAAAATCTGATTGTTCCATAGCCATAAACCTGCTGTTTCGTTGAAAAAGCACAAGATACCTTTTTATTTTCCGACAGGGCTGAAATCCCGGAAAACAGTTCAACCTGCAATTGTAGCCAATGCAAAATGGTTCTGAAAATGCAAGTCTGGTAATCCATTGAAAATCAATTTAATCCATCCTGAAAATCTTCAAATCCATTTTAATCTTGGTATAAAACAAAAAATACTTAAATATTGCGAAATAAGAACAAAATGTTTATTTTTGCGCTTGCGTTTGTCGATTAAAACAAACAAAACCACCCACATGGCACGAAATTCCTCATCCGATTCAGGCGGATTTTTTTTCAAAACCGGGCTTTTTGCCCTACTTGCAGCTATTTCCTTTTGGATTTTTAACCGTGCCGACGGCCATAAAGCCGAAGCAGACAAGACCTCCGATGTGCGCATCGAAATACCGGATAGTTTGTCTGAAAAACCGGTTCATACCAAATCTGCCGCCGCCGCTTCGACGGTGCCTGATGAAATTCTGCCGGCCTCCGCGGACGCTATTGTACGACACCAGTATTTTGTACTGAATTATTCAGAAGATGACGAGCAGGCGCAATGGGTTGCATACGTTTTAACGCGCGAACACCTCAATGAAAACTGGGCAGATCGCCCCAACAGTTTTAGGCCCGACCCGGAAGTGCATACGGAAAGCGCCACACCCAGAGACTACTCTTCCAGCGGTTATGACAAGGGCCATCTTTGTCCGGCAGCCGATATGGCATTCGACGCAACTGCGATCGACGAAACCTTTTTTATGAGCAATATGAGTCCGCAAGTGCCGGCATTCAATGTTGGGATTTGGCGGGAATTAGAAGAGTTAACCCGCGATTGGGCGCGCCGATTCAAGCGTTTATACGTTGTTACAGGGCCGGTATTAACCCGACCCGGTCTGGGCCAAATCGGATTTAGTAAGGTAACCGTTCCGTCTGCCTTTTACAAGGTGCTACTGGCGCCCGATTCAGAAAAGGCCATTGCTTTTATTTTGCCAAATGCGGTCAGCGACCGGCCCGTGCTTGATTTTGCCTGCAACATTGACCGGGTGGAAAAAGAAACCGGTATCGATTTTTTCCCGAAATTACTCAAGGGCATGGATGAAGAACTGGAAGGTTCGCTTGATCTGGAGGCCTGGCCGATCAACAAACAACGGTATGAAAAACGGATAACAACGTGGAATCGGCGTTAAAACGCGTTTTTTGCCGGCGTCTTTAGGATTTATCATAGATTTATCATAAATCTTACTGATGCGAAGTAAATATGCTGTCTTGCCAATCTATGACTTTTAAGGATAGCGATAAGGAATACCTTTATCCCGATTCCATATTCAGGAAATCGGTGTTTTGCGTATTTTTGACTTCCTACCGCAGCAAGACTCTTGCAAGCGCCGTTGAATTTTTTTAACTTTTGGAGATTATCTATGAAAAAGATATTTCAATGCTGTTGCCTTTTTTTATTTGCACAATCGCTTGCCGCACAGACAACGTTCGATGATTGCAATGACCCGCTGAATCAGGTTGAATGCGGTAAACAATACCATTTACAGGCCATAAAACCAACGGAAACCAGCCGGGTGCCCGATGTGTACGACGTTAAATATTTGCGCCTCGAATGGACGGTCGATCCCAATATAAATTATATCAGCGGCAGGGTAACAACGTACTTTAAAACCAAAATAGCCGGATTAAACCAGATTCAGTTTGATTTGGACAGTAACCTCACGGTTCAAACCGTAAAATACCACGGTCAGAATTTGACATTTGTACAATACGGCAATGCCACGATGAAAATCAATTTGCC
>JBAXTB010000239.1:0-9095 GCA_037130425.1 Bacteroidota bacterium | reverse complement strand
CGTTATGAAACGCTGGTAGGCCAGGGCGCTGTTACCCAACAGCAATTCGATGCGGCCAAAGCAAACAAAGAAAACAGCGAAGCCGCGCTTCAAGCCGCACAGGCGCAGGTTGAAACTGCGCGTCGTCAGGTGGAAGTAAGCAAACGCCAAACCGCAGCAGGCCAACGCCAACGAATCGCAACCGCTACGCAGGCCGTAGTAGCCACTAAAAATGTGGCGCTTGCACAAACTCTTATAGCACAACGCAAAGTGGATTTGGAAAACGCGCAACTTAATTTGTCTTACACGGTAATTGTAGCGCCAACGAACGGAATTATTGCCAAGAAAGCAGTGCAGGAAGGCCAGCTGGTAAACATCGGCAGCCCCTTGTGTAACTTGGTTAATGACGCCGGTGTTTGGGTAACCGCTAATTTTAAGGAAACACAGGTGGCGCACATGAAAGCCGGTCAGCCGGTTACCGTTAAAGTAGATGCCTATAAAGGCATGACGTTCAAAGCGGTGGTAGAAAGCATTGCACCGGCCACCGGTTCCAAATTCAGTCTGTTGCCGCCCGACAATGCCAGCGGGAACTTTGTTAAGGTGGTTCAGCGCATTCCGGTGCGGGTTGCCATTACGGAACAACCCGATCCGGAGCATCCCTTGCGCGCGGGCATGAGCGCGGAGGTGATTGTGCCGAACGAGTAGTTCCCCACTTTTTAATATGACTGGCTTTAACCGCCATTCAGGCACCGCTTAGTTATTTCACAATTAATTGTATATCAAGCAATATGGCGATATCGCGTTTAGCCAGATTTATCATTGTAGTGACTACTGTCTCGGCAGCCATTATGGAATTGGTGGATACCTCCATCGTGAATGTGGCGCTTTCGCAAATGTCGGGCAGCCTGGGCGTAACCATTGAAGACATCGCCTGGGTGATTACCTCCTATGCGATTGCCAATGTGGTCATTATTCCTATGACTGGTTTTTTGGCGGCTTATTTTGGGCGCAAAAATTATTACGTCGCCTCCATGGTCTTGTTTACCGTGGCATCCTGGCTTTGCGGCACCTCTACGGGTTTATGGGAATTAGTATTCTGGCGTTTCATCCAGGGTATTGGCGGTGGCGCCTTGCTCAGCACTTCTCAGAGTATCTTGTTCGATGCCTTTGAACCTAAAGACAGGCCAATGGCCAGCGGCTTATTTGGTATGGGCATCATCCTTGGGCCAACACTTGGGCCAACCATCGGTGGCTATATCCTGAACAACTCTTCTTGGCCGCTTATTTTTACCGTCAATATACCAATCGGTATCGTCGCTACTATTCTGACGGTATTGTTTGTTGACCGCAAACCAGGAGAAGGGGAAAATAAAAAGTCGATCAAAATCGATTATTTGGGCATCATGCTGCTTGCCGTCGGGGTTGGTTCTTTGCAGTATGTGCTGGAGCGCGGCGAATCGGAAGATTGGTTTAGTTCGAGCACCATTTCGATGCTTTCTGCTTGTGCGTTAATCGGCGTGATCGGATTTATTTGGAGGGAACTCACGGTGGAACAACCGGTGGTCAACCTAAAAGTAATGGGCAATCGAACCCTGGCCTTAACCACTGTTTTCACCTTTGTGGTTGGTCTTGGGCTATTCACCTCTGTATTTGTGTATCCGGTTTTGGCGCAACGGGTTCTGGGTTGGACGCCGCTTGAAACCGGTTTGTCCTTGTTACCGGCCACGGCCATCGGCGTGATTATGATGCCGATTATCGGGAAACGCATGTCGATGGGCGTTTCGCCGGTGCCATTTGTTGTAGCCGGGTTCATCATATTCATTATTTTTGGTTGGATGGCTGCGGGCGTAAATGCGCAGGCAGGTAAATGGGACTTTTTCATTCCCCTCGCGCTGCGGGCAGTCGGAATCAGTATGGTGCAGTTGCCGCTGATCAATCAGGCGGTGGCAGGCTTGCAACCCAAGGATTATCCGTCCGGGATTGCGCTCAACAACATGATTCGACAATTAGGTGGCGCCTTCGGGATTGCCATGGCCAATAACTACATCGCGCGCCAGTTTGCCCAGCACAAAATGGATTTGGTGGTAAATACCAATGTGGGGAATCCGGCGTTTGATTCGCGGGTCAGCGGCATCGCCCAAAACATTGTGGCAAAAACAGGCGCGGCGATTGAACAGGCAACGTCAATGGCTTATGCGCAAATTAATTATGCGGTAGAGCGCCAGGCGTATTTGCTCACATACCTCGATACGTTCCGGCTGATTTCCGTTTTCTTTATTGTTGTGTTTCCGCTGATTTTCTTTATTAAGATTAATAAAAAGCCAGCGCCTCCAACACAGGCCGCTAAAGAAGCGATGTCGGAAGCGCATTAATTCTATTTTTTTGTGTTAATGTTTGTTCTGTAAACAAACTACATCGGCAAAGTGCCAAATTTTATTTAAAAGCCGCTACTCATTTGATGACTCAAAGTCAATTGTTGAGTAGCGGCTTTTCTCGATATGTAACTACGCTACCATCAAAAATCCCGAAGGGATTATATGCTTATAGCAACTTTGGTGATTTGTTTTTTCCAAATCCCGAAGGGATTTTATGTGTTTTATAGCGTTTTACATACCATCCTTTCAGGATTGGGAAATTTTATTAAACCTGATCTATAAACATAAATCCCTTCGGGATTTTTATAATATGTCTCTTTTTCAAATAAAACCTGCTGATTTTCAAAATGTACTCATCAGATGACTTGTTTAACCCTTGTCAACTTAGTGAAGAGGTGTCATCTTCGAGGCACGAGAAGGTGACATCTCTGAACGGAAGCGCTCACGTTATCTTCGTTCTGAGATGTCACTATTTGCTCATGCTCGGTCATCAGATCAATAGGTGACATCTCTGAACGGAAGCGCTCACGTTATCTTCGTTCTGAGATGTCACCTCCTCCTTTGGTCGGAGATGACACCTCAGAACTGACGATTTAGTTGATTTCAACCATCAAAGGGGCATCGCACCGGAATATTTGTAGAATACCCAATAATCATTCGTTGAAGGTGCAGCGCACCGAAATATTTTCCGGTGCGCTGCACCTTCAACGAATGAATCGTATCAAATGCTACAAATCTTTCGCCGCGATGCGGCTGGTAAAACAGATAGCATTTTGATTTCAAAACCCTTAGATCAAGGACATAACCCTTTAGGTCAGGCGTGCCCAACCAAACCTCAGAATTTTCTTACCCGGTAACTAAAAAACACCGTTCCCAAACGATTAAGCCTCCGCTTCTACCACTTCCTCCTTCAGCATTTCCGCCTCTACCGGCGTATCCACAATGTCAATTTCCAAACGCAGGTTTCCAATGATAAACTCCTGGCGCTCAGGGGTATTCTTGCCCATGTAATAGTCAAGCACGTGGTCTAAATTCGTGTCTTCCGGCAAAATCACCGGATCAAGCCGGATGCCGTCGCCAATAAAGTCGGCAAACTCGTTCGGGCTGATTTCACCCAAACCCTTAAATCGCGTAATCTCCGGTTTGCCGCGCAGTTTTTTAATGGCCGCCTGCTTTTCCGCGTCGGAGTAGCAATAATAGGTGTGTTGTTTATCCCGTACCCGGAACAAAGGCGTATCTAAGATGTAGAGGTGCCCGTTGCGCACTAAATCAGGAAAAAACTGCAAAAAGAAGGTCAACAGCAGCAGGCGAATGTGCATACCGTCCACGTCCGCATCGGTGGAAATTACGACTCGGTTGTACCGGAGGTCATCGAGTGAGTCTTCAATATTGAGTGCGTGTTGGAGCAGGTTGAACTCTTCGTTCTGGTAAACGACCTTTTTGGTCATGCCGAAGCAGTTCAAGGGTTTACCGCGCAAACTAAACACTGCCTGACTGTCGACATCGCGGGCTTTGGTCAAGGAACCGCTTGCCGAGTCACCTTCGGTAATAAAAATGGTGCTGGCCAAGCGTTTTTCCTCTGTCGCTTTTTCGTTCAGATGGAAACGGCAATCGCGCAATTTTTTGTTGTGGATATTGGCTGCTTTTGCCCGCTGGTTGGCGATTTTCTTTACATCGGCAATTTCCTTGCGTTCCCGCTCCGATTGTTGAATCCGCTTCAGCATTTCCTTTGCGACTTCCGGATTTTTGTGCAAAAAATCGTCAAGCGCCTTGCTCATAAATTCCGCCATCCAGGATCGAATTGCCGGACCATCAGGCGCGATGCGTTCCGAGCCGAGCCGGGTTTTGGTTTGGCTTTCAAAAACCGGTTCTTCTACCCGAACGGAAACAGCGGCAATCACGCTTTCGCGAATATCCTTGGCGTCGAACTGTTTTTTAAAGTGATCGCGCACCACCTTCACCAGCGCTTCCCGAAAGGCATTCAGGTGGGTACCGCCCTGCGTGGTATTCTGGCCGTTTACAAAGGAATAATATTGTTCGCCGTAGTGATCGCCGTGCGTCATCGCGATTTCCACATCGTCTCCTCGGAGGTGAATGATGGGATAACGCACATTTTCTGCCGCCGTTTTCTTTTCAAGCAGGTCGAGCAGGCCGTTTTTTGATTGAAAACTTTTGCCGTTGAAATTGATGCGCAAACCTGCATTCAGGTAGGCGTAATTCCACAGTTGTTGCTCCACGTATTCAAAGACCCAGCGGAAGTTCCGGAACATGGCGTTGTCCGGTTTAAACTTGATAATCGTACCATTTTCACCCTTCGTAGGTACAATTTTGCCTTCTTTTGTTAAAATTCCGCACTGAAATTCAGCTTTTTTGCTTTGCCCTTCCCGAATGGCCTCTACTTCAAAATATTCCGATAAGGCATTTACCGCCTTGGTACCTACGCCATTAAGACCAACGGTTTTTTTAAACGCCTTGGAGTCGTATTTGGCGCCTGTGTTGATTTTACTCACCACATCGACCACTTTTCCCAAGGGAATACCCCGGCCGTAGTCCCGCACCATCACACCGTGCTCATTAATCGTCACATCAATTTGTTTGCCGTGTCCCATGGCAAATTCATCGATGGAATTATCCAGCACCTCTTTCAGCAATACATAAATGCCGTCGTCAGCACTGGCGCCATCGCCCAATTTGCCGATGTACATACCCGGACGCAGGCGTATGTGCTCGCGCCAGTCGAGGGATTTAATTTCGTCTTCAGTATAACGGACTTCTTGCATCTTCGATTCCTGACTTTTTTCGATCGGCGCAGCGGGTTTGCCGCGCACGGGTTTGTTTGTTTTAATATTTGCGCCCAAAGTAAAGCAGTTTTTATCAATTCAGTGAAATGATGTTGTAAACGGGCGCAATTTAAAACAAATATTTTTATTATAAAACTTTTTGTTTTTTTTAAAATTTATCCCCAAAACTACGCACTAAACTGCCGCAGATGGTGATCGAGGTACATTTAAAAACGCTTATTTGGTGATCGCTTTCACGTATTCATAAGCCTTTTGAGCAAAAACGGGCCATTTTTCAGCATATTCAAAGGGTAATTGCACCCAGCCGCCCATAGTGCGCCCGCCGTCGGGACTAAAAAAATGTGCGCCATCGAGGCTAAGCGCGTCTGTTTGGTCTTCGCCTTGCAGTTTAAAAACCATCGCCTGATCGACCGGCCAATACATGGCAAGCGCTTTCCCGTTGGGCGCTTTGTAACATTGCGCGCCGAACATTTTGCTTGCTTTGGCTTCAGGAATTACGGTCGCGATTTGGTGAAAAAGTTGTTCTGCTTGGGTCATGAACTGTTCTGTTTCAGTTTGTTTGCAAGTTTGGACAATCAATCCTCCTGGTAAGAAATCGCCCATAACCCCAAAAACGTCAGCCCCCCATTCAGCAAAATCGTCAAAAATCCAATATCAAACCAACTTTTTACATTTACCTCTATTGCCCGACTCAGCATCGGCGCGGCAAGGCAAACCAGCAAAACCAAAGGAATCTCCAGATTTTTCCAGGTCTTGTTTATTTTTTCAAGCGGCAATTTCAAATACCAGTCGTGCAAATGCAGTTTGGTAAACATCCCGAAGGTAAAAAGCCCCAACAGCGGGCCGTAAGTATAGCCCGCAATGCTGAACACCAGATTGATGACGGCGTCGTTGCTCCAGGCA
Organism: Bacteroidota bacterium; assembly: GCA_037130425.1. Lineage (GTDB taxonomy): Bacteria > Bacteroidota > Bacteroidia > Chitinophagales > Saprospiraceae > M3007. The sequence goes on along the minus strand of JBAXTB010000239.1, from coordinate 3,037 downwards.
TCAAGTAGCAAAATAATCACCACAAACAAGGCGGAAAAGCCCAAATGCACATACGTGCGTGTGCGCCGCTGCACGCGATCCAGTTCAATTTGCTTGGCCTCGCGGTCGCCTGAATACGGATCAACCTGGGTTTGTTTCTTTTCAAAGTTCAGAAAATCAACGCAAAAACTGGTGGTTAAAGCCGTTAAAGCCGAGTCGGAACTGGCATACGTACTGGCGATCAGGCCCAAGATAAAAAAGATGCCGGCTGCCGTGCCAAGGTGATCGAAGGCAATTTTGGGATACAAATGATCGGTGCGCGCCGGAATTTCTAAACCAAGCGAACCCGCATACATGTACAACAAGGCGCCCAGCGTAAGAAACAGAAAGTTGATGATGACCAAGTAGATACAAAAGACAAACATGTTCTTTTGCGCTTCCCGGATATTCTTGCAGGCAAGGTTTTTTTGCATCAAATCCTGATCCAACCCTGTCATCACCACGGCAATCAAGGCGCCGCCGATAAACTGCTTGACAAAATGGTTCGGATTGGTCAAAAAATGGTCGAAAAAGAAAATCTGTCCGTATCGGCTACCCATTACGTTAGGGATAATTTCCATCACGTGCAGGTTCAGCGATTTCCCAATCGTAGCCACCGTAAAAATCAGGGCTGCCAGGAAAAAGGTGGTCATAATGGTGTCAGTCCAGATGATCGTTTTCAGTCCGCCCGTATAAGTATAGGCGTAAATCAGAGCCAGCATCAAAATTACTGTAAGCGCAAATGGCACGCCAAGCGGCCCGAACACAAACAATTGCAGCACCGTTGCCGCCAAAAACATACGCGTGGCCGAACCCAGGGTGCGCGAAAGGAGGAAGAACCCTGCGCCGGTTTTATACGACCAATATCCTAATCTTTGTTCGAGATAACCGTATATAGAGGTGAGTTGCAAGCGGTAGTACATCGGCATTAAAACCGTTGCAATAAACAGATAACCAAGCAGATAGCCGAAAATCATCTGCATGTAGGAAAAGGCCATATTTAGGCCCGTTCCCCCCACTTTACCGGGGATGGAAATAAATGTAACCCCACTAATACTGGTACCGATCATGGCATAAGCCACAACATACCAGGGAATCTTTCGGTTGGCAAGGAAAAAGCCTTCATTGCCTACATTCCGTCCGGTAAACCAGGCGACCCCCATCAACATCGTGAAATATAGCACGAGGATCGCAAGTACGAGCAAAGGCGTTAATTGCATAATTCAGTCGTAATAGGGTAACAGGGGTAAATCGACAAGCCGCTTTCCAGATTGCCGGGCAAAAGTAGGATTTTTAAATGACAACGGCTGCACCTTGTAGGATGCAGCCGTTATGCGTTATTAAATTTTACAGGGAGACTTACGTTATGCCTTATATCGGCGGTAAAACTCCCGGAATGTAATCATCTTTTCCTGGTCTTCATCCCAAAGTTTGTGGAAAACGCAACGCAAACTTTGCCAAAACGTAATCTTGTTCGCCAATTCATCAAACACCGGGTTTTCATGGTGGCAACGCGCCAGCTCATAATTCGGAACCAAGGAGTTCAGGTGGTGAATATGATGGTAGCCGATATTGCCCGTGAGCCAATGGAACATCCTTGGCAGGTTGTAAAAAGAACTACCCTGAACGGCCGCTACAATATAATCCCAACGGTCTTTCCATTGCTTGTACGTCATTTCATGCTGGTGCTGCACATAGAAAAACCAGATCGCAATGACGCCAAACGCTACTAAAATCGGAAGATGTACATACAAAAGGGCTTTAAAACCAAGCAAAGCCACGATTCCTGCGTGAATCAACACGAGGTAAATGTTGTTCAACAATAAAGCCCGGTGCGCGTGTTCCCAGCCTTTCATACGAATCAGCGGCAAACGGTTGTTCACCATAATATACCACATCGGGCCGATTAAGAACAGCACCGGAAAACTGCGGTACAAAATGTAAAGCATCCGATTGCGCCAGGATAATGCCCGGAATTCTTTCACGGTAAATGTGTGAATATCGCCGATGTCGCGGTATTCCCACAAAATGCCGTTGTGACCGTGGTGGAAATTATGCGCTTTGGCCCAGTAGCGATACGGGATAAAACTCAAAAAACTGCAAATCTGACCAATAATATCGTTCGCTTTGCGGTTCGGCGTAAACGATTGGTGGCCGCAATCGTGTTGAATAATAAAAATGCGAACTAAGAAAAACGCGTTTACAATTGCAAGGGAGAATGTCAGCCAAATCGAAACATCAATTAATAAGTACATGGCCACCCATATCGCAATAAATGGTCCGAACGAATTTATAATCTGAATGACGGCTTTTCTGGTGTTGGGTAATTGGTACGCTTTTACAATGGCCGGCAATTGCTTCAGCAAAGCAGGATCGTACTGTTTGTTAATTGTGCCCATGTTAGAAGGAATAGTCTGAACCAACGGCCGCGAAATAAGGTGTTGAACACCCAAATCCCAATCAACCGTAAGCCATTTTTGTGAATGTTGAGCCTTTTAAAAAGGCGGCGCAAATTCCGGCATTTCCCTGAAAGAGCGGCACTTCCGGAACTTAATTTTCAAAAGCCTGGCTGTTTAAAGACAATTTAAATAAAAAGGGAAGAAAACAGGCATTGAACTTTGATTAAAACAAGTAAATGAGGTTTATGTTTCAAGCAACTTGGCTGAATGGGCAATTAGCATCCCTACGCGCGCAGCGAGGAAGCCATCATTTTTGAACTGGTTTATCGAACTAAGGTAATATTGCCCTTAATACGTTGTTTATCAATGCGACCGAGCGGCGACAACATTTCAAGATCGGCTACAAAAACATACACGCCGGGCGGCATCACCTTCCCGTTCAAGCGTCCGTCCCAGGCGGCCGGCCCATTGAAACTTCGGTAGACCAAACTACCCCATCGGTCAAAAATTTGAAGTTGTTGCTGCGTAATGGAACATTCAGAAAAAAGTTTAAAAGCCTGGTTTTCCCCCGCGCTTTCCGGCGCAAAAATGTTGGGCGCAAATACGCGACAGGCCGGACA
>JBAXTB010000238.1:0-9118 GCA_037130425.1 Bacteroidota bacterium | reverse complement strand
GCAGCCATAACTACTTTTCAGCAATTTTTTGGTTAATCTCCTTGAGCAATTCAATCTGTTTCAACTGAATTTCATACAAGGTTTTCAATTGTTCTTCGAACAACAAGTCTATTTTTTCATGCAAGCCCCTGATTTCCAATTCTGCTTTCAGGTTAATCATATAGTCATTTTGCGCGCGCAGGCGATCCTTTTCCTCCTGTCTGTTCTGGCTCATCATAATAATCGGCGCTTGCAAAGCCGCAATGCAGGACAGAATCAAATTCATCAAAATAAACGGATAAGGGTCAAACGCGGCCTTGCCCAAGGCAACCGAGTTAAAAACGATCCAGATAATTAAAACGATGAAAAAACTGATAATAAAGGCCCAACTACCGCCAAAACGCGCCACTTTATCTGAAATTTTCTGGCCTTTCGTCAGGATTTCACGTGGCGGGTGCAGCAGGTTGTTAATAATCAACTGCTCATCCTCCATTGTTTTACGGACGATTTCATGCAGCTTGTTGATCTGCCCGTTCTCTTGTTCAAAAAGTTGATCTATTTCCTGATTATCCATTTGTTTTGTTTTGTTTTTGGTTTTGATTTTAAATTTGGTTTTGAATTTGATTTTTAAAAATTAAAGTTCAAACTCAAAACCAAATTCAAACCCGAAGCGCCCCGTCCGTCCACTCCGTCTACCGTCCACCGTCCACCGTCTACCGTGCACCGTCCACCACCTCCCCAAACAAATCAAACTCCTCCGCGCCCGTAATCCGCACCATCGCAAAATCGCCCAACCGCACATAGTTGCCCTTCACCGGCACAAGCACTTCATTATCAACGTCGGGCGAGTCAGATTCCGTGCGCCCCACAAAATATTTTCCTTCCTTGCGGTCAAAAATCGTTTTGAACACTTTGCCGATTTTCGCTTCGTTTTTAGCCAACGAAATCCCTTGTTGAAGTTCCATCAAACGCTGCGCGCGTTCGGCTTTTACTTCCGCAGGCACATCGTCTTCGAGTTCAAATGCGCGGGTGCTTTCCTCATGCGAATATTGAAACACCCCTACCCGATCGAATTGCTGCGTTTCCACAAATTGAAGCAGTTCTTCAAAATCAGCCTCCGTTTCACCCGGATGGCCCACCAAAAACGTGGTACGCAGCGCAATTCCCGGCACTTTTGCGCGAATGGCGGCCAACAGTTCTTCCGTTTCAGCGCGCGTAATTTGGCGGCGCATCAGGTTTAGCACGTTATCGGCCGCATGTTGCAGCGGAATATCCAAATAATTACAAATTTCTTCCCGTTCGGCCATCGCATCCAGAATTTCAAGCGGAAATTTGGACGGATAGGCGTAATGCAGGCGAATCCAATCAATACCCTCCACATCGGCTAAAGCGTGCAAAAGTTGCGGTAATTCACGTTTTTTATACAAATCTAAGCCGTAATAGGTCAGTTCCTGGGCAATCAACAACAGTTCCTTCGTGCCACGGCGCGCGAGGTTTTTGGCCTCCATCACCAATTCTTCAATCGGGCGACTGATATGCTGTCCGCGCATGAGCGGGATGGCGCAAAACGCGCAGGTGCGGTTACAGCCTTCTGAAATTTTCAGGTAAGCGTAGTGCGGCAGCGTGGTAATTTGCCGTTCGCCGAGCAATTCATACTTATAATCGGCTTCCAAACGGGCCAACAGCGCCGGCAATTCGAGCGTTCCAAAATAAGCGTCCACTTCCGGAATCTCTTTTTCCAAGTCGTCTTTATAGCGCTGCGACAAACATCCGGTCACGTAAAGTTTGTCGATGGCGCCCGCTTTTTTGAGTTCAGCGTGCTCTAAAATAGAATCAACGCTTTCCTGTTTGGCCAGGTCAATAAAGCCACAGGTATTGATAATCACGATGTTAGCATCCGATTCTTCCTTTTCGTGGCTCACCTCATAATCATTGCCACGCAGTTGCGTAATCAGGTTTTCGCTGTCCACCAAATTTTTGGAACAGCCAAGGGTGATCACATTGATCTTGTCTTTTCTAAATTGCTTCGTTTTCATGTAAAAATCTAATTGCGCACAAAGGTCTGTTAAATCCTGAGAATTTTCCGAATTACACTAATTTTGCGCCTCCTCCGAGTAGCACAAAACAATTGAATGACACAAGAAGCATTGCTTGACCGATTAGAAGCCGAACTCCGCGACCTGCTGGAACAAGTTCGCACCCAGCTTGCCAAACTGCCGGAGGAGTCCCTGAAAGTTAGAAAGACGCCCGAAAGTTGGAATATTTTGGAGTGTTTTGCGCATCTGAATGCGTACACGGATCATTACATGTCGCATATCGAGCGGTCCATCCACAAGGCCAAAGCGCGTAAATGGAAGCCCGCAGATTCCTTTCGCAGCACTTGGTTTGGCCGCTACAGCGTTTCGTATGTAGATCCTGCAAATCTGGTAAAGAAGAAAAAACGCAAAGCGCCCAAACGTTTTAATTTTTGGCAACAAGATTTAAACACCAATGAAGTTAAACGCTTCATTATCAGCACCGAAATGCTGTTGCGCAACATCAAACTGGCGCGGGAAATTGATCTGAACAAACCTAAAATTCCGCTCGCGCAGTTCAAACTGCTCAAAATGAACTTAGGCGATATGTTCGCTTTTTTGGTAACGCACAACCGCCGCCACGTCCTTCAAGCCCTCAATATCGTTGAAATTACGCGTTGATTTCGCCTGCCTATTCATGTTCCAAGTACAATATCTGAATTTTCCTTCTACCTTTGATCCGGTTAAAGGTTGCTCCGCGTCGGAGCATTAAAAGGGAACACCGGTGCAAATCCGGGGCAGTCCCCGCTGCTGTAAGTTTTATCCGGTTTATGCGCCGGAAATCAACAGGCTTTATGCCACTGAGGGTTACATCCTTGGGAAGGCGCCTGCTGAAAAACGAGCCAGAAGACCTGCCTGTAACCGTAACGTACCGGGCTTCGGGTAGAAAGCCGGGATCGGCAATTATTCTTGGCCCAGTCGGTCGGTTTTCTCGGCGGACGGTTTCTTGATTATTGTCTTCCCTTCCTCCCATTTGCCTTTCATTTTCAACTTTTTAAATATTAAAAAATGAAAGTCAAACTTTCTCTTTTTCTGCTGCTGTTGCTGGCATTGGCATCCTGTAAACATGATGAAATCGTCGATGTTGGTAATCCCGCAAACGATTATTCAACCGGCGTTTTTGTTGTCAACGAAGGTGGTTTCAACGGTACCGGTACCATTAGCTGGCACAATGAAACCACTGGCGTTACCGTTCAAGACGTGTTTGCCGCTGAAAATAGCGGCGCCGTGTTGGGCCAGTTTGTACAATCCCTCTCTTTTTACAAAGACCGCGGTTACATCGTGGTAAACGGCGCAAGCAAGGTGATTGTGGTAGATGCTAAAACGTTTAAACAAGTCGGCGTAATTACGGGCATTGATGGCCCGCGTTTTTTCCAACCATTGAATGATGAATTTGCACTTGTAAGCTATTGGGGCGCCGACGGGTATTCGGGCGGCCTTGCCAAAGTTGAATTGAGCAGTTTGTCGGTGTTGGAAACCCTGAGCCTGCCGCAGCCGGAAAAAATGTATGCGCTTGATAATACGCATGTTATGGCAGCCAATGTGGGCGGGTACGGATTAGATTCGACGGTTTCTATCGTTACGGTCGGCAATACGTTTGAGTCTATTGGGACGCTCAAATTCAAAGGTGCGCCTTGTTGTTTTGCCGCAGTAAACGGCCAGGCCGCTACGATTTTATGCAAAGGCGGTTACGGCCCTGCGCCTGATTACACGCCCTATCCGGGTTGGCTGGGCAATACCGGAAACCTGAATCTGGGTTACGAAATCCCGAACGGCTCCGACGATTTATGCGCCTCGCCCGACAAATCGACTTTGTATTTTATTGGTGGCGGTTCCGTATGGTCGTACACGGGTGCGAGCGCGCCCGTGAAACTGTTCGACCAGGCGGCCTACGGGCTGACCTGCAATCCAAGCAATGGCTACCTGTACTGCGCCGACGCCAAAGATTTTTCATCCAACGGAACCGTATATGTGTATAAGCCTGATGGAACGCTGGTTACGTCGTTTGCAGCCGGTATTGCGCCGGGGGAAATTGTAATTCGGTAATCCATATTTTACCACAAAGAATATGGAAATTACTCAAAGGACACCAAGCGTAGCATACACTTTAATTTTGTGTACGTTACACTTCGTGTCCTTTGTATAATCTTTGTGTCCTTTATAGCAAACTCCTCTTCGTATAACCTTCTGATTCTTTGTGGCAAAACCGCTCTTCGTGGGCGCAAAAGCCTACGCCTCAGCATCTACCTGCTCCGTCGTCGCCTGATGTACATCATTTGCCCGCCCGGAAGGATCAGCATTCGCCTGCCACATCGGAATCCAGGGCAGCACTGTTTTGGCCGCGCTGTCCTGCGGGAAATGTTCGTGAAACAACGTCCGGATATAATAGGCTTCTTTAGTCGCCGGCGTATTGTACGGGAACCGCTCCGTAGCAGCCTCAAGTTCTGCATCGCTCACCTGGGCTTCGCAAAAAGCCTTCATGGAGTCGATCCAGTTATACCCCACCCCGTCGCTAAATTGTTCTTTCTGACGCCACAAAATCGTCGGCGGCAAATACGGATCTTCCGTACCATTGTCAAACGCCCGGCGCAGCACATCTTTTTCCATTTGCACGCCGCGTATCGGACGTCGCAAAGCGGGATGCAACCCCATTGATTTTTCCAAAAATGCCTTGTCGAGCATCGGCACACGCACCTCAATGCCGTTTGCCATCGTGCTCTTATCTGCGCGCAACACATCAGCCGTATGCAACAGACGCACGCGGCGTTTGGTCTCTTCATGGAACGCCGCATCGTCGGGCGCGTTGAAGAAGTACAGATAGCCGCCGAAAATTTCATCGGCGCCCTCACCCGACAACACCATTTTAATGCCGCTTTGGCGAATATAACGCGTCAGGAAGTACATCGGCGTACTGGCGCGCAAAGTCGTGACATCGTAACTTTCAAGATGCCACACCAATTTTTTCATCATTTCAATGCCCTCTTCCACCGAAAAATACACCTCGTGGTGCGTGCTGCCGATATGTTCGGCTACGATACGCGCATATTTTAAATCTGGCGCATCGGCGTTCAAACCAATGCTAAACGAGTGCAATTCCTGGCCGGTTCCGCGTAATTTGCGCGCTACAATGCTGGAAATCAAACTGCTATCCAAACCTCCGGACAGCAATACGCCAAACGGCACATCCGACATCAGGCGTTTTTCAACTGCCGATTCTAAGGATTCCCGCAGGCCGCTTGGATCTTCATCTGTGGCCGGACCATTTTCCCATTTCGGATTGTAATAGCGCTGCAGACCGGTCTCCGGGGAATAAAAATGCCCAGGCGGGAACGCTTCAAACGTCACACAAGCATCTGCCAGCGATTTCATTTCACTGGAAAACCAATAGCGGCCTTCTTCATCGCGGCCCCAATACAAAGGCTTTTTCCCCATAGGGTCGCGACCGGCGACAAACGTTTTTTTATCATCATCCGTCACGACAAACGCAAACATGCCATCGAGGTAATTACACATATCCGGGCCAAATTCCTCATACAAATGCACAATCACCTCGCTATCCGAAGTGGTGCGACAGGCGTATTTATTTTGAAGCAATTCACGATGTAAATTCGTGTGATTATATATTTCACCATTATGTATCAGCCAGGTATTTCGCGTACCTTGGATCGGTTGTTTACCGGTTTTCAAATCGATGATCGACAGACGTTCATGGCACAAAACGCCCATTTCCGTCACCTTCAAGTCGCGCTCATCGGGACCGCGGTGATTCATACGCGCACTGTGCGCACGCGCGCGTTCCGGGTCGATCGCTTTTCCGAGAATTGCTAAAATTCCACACATAGACAGTGTTTTTTAAACGCCGAAGCAACTGGATTTGAGCGCTCAATATCTTTTGCACCAAACCTATTGCGACGGAGTATTGTGTAAATAATACAATAATTAATTTGCAATTATCAAGCCATTTATTATAAAATCCAAACATTTGTAAAAAAGGCAAAATTTGATACGTCATTCGCAAATGATGTGAATAGAATATTTGGCAGGTTAAACAAAAAACAGTTGAGCAAAAATTCGCTTAATTTGCACTTTTACAGCCATTCGTTTGGAAAATGGGAAAGAAGAAATTTTAAATTCAGGTAATATTTTTTTAACATACCCGGTGCATAACAGGTAAAAGGTAAGAAAAATGCCCTTCAAAATGAAAATTATCCTTACTTCGCATCTTCAATTTCATCCATCGAACACCCATGCGAATCCTGCGACTCCGCCTGCTTAATTTGAACTCCCTGCGTACACAATTGCAGGTCGATTTTGAGCAGCCGCCGTTCAATTATGCCGGTCTGTTTGCCATTACCGGCGATACCGGCGCGGGCAAAACAACCCTGCTCGATGCGGTCACATTGGCGTTATACGGCAAAACGGCGCGTAAACATGAACAAGAGGTGATGTCGAACGGCACTTCAGAAGCCTGGGCGGAAGTGGAATTCAGCAGCGCTGCCGGCATTTTTCGCGCCAAATGGATGCAAACGCGCACCAAGAAGGGCGAACTTAAAACGCCGGTTCGGGAGTTTGCCGAACTCAAAGGCGACGATACCTGGCAAGTGTTAGACACCAAACACAATGCGGTGGACGCCTTGGTGGAAGAAAAAAGCGGATTGAATTTTGGTCAGTTTAGGCGCTCCGTATTGCTTGCCCAAGGTGAATTTGCCGCTTTTTTAATTGCCAAACCCGACGAACGCGGCGCTCTGCTCGAACAACTCACCGATACGGAAGTGTACAGCCGTTTGTCGAAAGCCGCTTTTGAACGACATAAACTCGAAAAGGCAACACTCGAAACCCTGCAACAAACCCGCGCTCAACTTCAGGTGCTCGACCCGGAAACCCGCGAAACCCTTAAAAATCAGCACATTGAGTTGAGCGCAAGGGTCACGGCGAATACCCAATCCCTCGAAACCCTGCGCAATAACCTAAACTGGCTGAATCAGGTCGAAGGCCTCCAACAGAAGAAAAGCGCCTTGGAAACCGCCATTCCAAACCTCGAACAACAACTTGCAGCAACCCTCCTGTCTTCTGAGGAAACGAATATTGCCATAACCCAACATATTGCAGCCCAGGAACAAAAGGAACTGGAAATCAAAGCATTAGAAGGCATTTTGCAACAAGTAAACCGCCTCGACGACCAGATCAAATCGGAAAACCAGAACCAAAAAACGCTGGAAACCGACATTCAAACCCTCCAGCAAAAAACCGAGCAACTTCAGCGTGATTTCGACCTCAAAAAAGCAGAACAGGAGCAATCGACACTCGAATTGACCGAAATTTCAAGTTGGTTGGCCGACCATCCCGCTGCTGCTGCATTGCCCGCGCAATTCCCTTTAGCCGAGTTATACCGGGAAAAAATGTTGCAAATACATGGCGCGCGCCAAAAATCGTTGGAGGATGCCGCGATTTGCGTTCAAAATCTGGCAAACCTGGAAATATCGCGTCCGGCTTTACTTAAGCAATCCGAAAGTGCCAAAGGGCAACTTACGCAACTTCGTCAGGCACTTCAACGTCTTATAAATGACTTAAACCTTCCCGAACAAACGGATGAAGCAGAAGCAGTTTTAAATACCAGAACTGAAACGGCGGCAGCCCAACTTCAAAGCCTGGAAGATTTTACGAAAAACCATGCGCAATACCGGCAAGCCCTCCGCGACCTCGGCGAAACCCGCGACGATCAGGAGCACTATGTCACCGAGGCTTTCGCGATTGGGAAAGAACTGCTATCCAGCCTTGATTTGTTGAGCGAATTGGAAGCAAAACAACAACTTAAACAAGCGCGGTTTGAGCGGGAAAATCAGATCGTAAACTACGAACGCGACCGCTCGTTGCTGCAATCGGGCGAACCTTGTCCGCTGTGCGGCAGCACCGAACACCCATACAATGTACACGGCGTCCAAGCCTTTGCCGATGATGCGCGCGCCGAATTGGAAGTCGTGATTGCACAGATTGAAGCGGTGCGAAAACGGCAATTTACCCTGTCCAACCGACAGTTGCAATTGGGCGAACGTCTTGATGCGGTAGAAGAAGAATTCGGCGCCGTGCTGACCGGCCAAACCCGGCAGATGCTTGAACGCATTCAAAACCATGAGCAGAAATTGCAGCGTTTGTTTCCAGGTCTCAGCGCCCAGGATTTTGATGCCCGCGAGGATTTATTGCAGGAAAAAATTGAAATTCAGCGGGCAGAAACGGCAAGTTTAAAAGCGGCGCGGGAACAATTTAACAAACTGAACCGCAGCGTACAACAGGCGGAACGCACCCAGTTGGAGTCAATCCATGCCTTGCAACAACATGAAAACCAGGTAGCGTTGCTCCAGGCCGAACGCCAGGCGCATGAACAAAATATCCGCAGTTTCGATGCTGATTTTGAAACGGAACAACAGCGGTTGAATGCCGTTTTAGCGCCGTTTGATATGCAATTTGAACTAAGTCAGGCATTTAAAAAACAGTTTGACAATCTCCGCGAACTTAAAAACACATTCCAACAAAAAGATGAACGCCATGTACAATTGGCGCAACGATTGGAGGCGCTGCACCAACTCATCAGTCAAACCGCGCAACAAATAGCGGAGCGCCAGGAAGAAATACGCCTGAAAACACAAACACGCTTGTCCGCTTCGGAACAACTTCAACAATTACAAACTGTGCGCAACGAACTGTTTGGCGACCGCAATCCCATTGCCGAGCATCAGGCGCTGCTTGTACAAATGAATCGCATCAAGCAGGAAATTGAGAACACCCGCGCGCGCCAGCAGGCGGCCATCGCACAGGTAGCCGCATTACAAACGGAACTTGCCGGGAAACAAAAGGAATTAATTGAAATTGAAAGCGCATTAAAAACGCTGCAAATACAAGATTATCAATTCATTACACGCGATTTATTACAAACGGCCTTAACGGAAACACAAGCGGCTTATCAAACAGATTTGCAACAAATTGGCGGTATTGATGCACAATTAAAGGCAGATAAAGCCAAAACGCAGGAAGCCGCGTCCTTGCTCAAAAAGATAGAAACCCAAAAG
>JBAXTB010000237.1:0-9137 GCA_037130425.1 Bacteroidota bacterium | reverse complement strand
CCGGAAAACTGCTCCACCATCCTGTGGCATTCCTGGGATTACAAGGAACAAGCCGCCGAAGCCCTCAAACTCGACGCCGACAACATGTTGAGTTTTGGTCTCATCGACGGTATTGTGAAAGAACCGCTGGGCGGCGCGCACAACGCACCGGAAGAAATGGCCATCCGCCTGAAAAAACATATCCTGGGAGAACTCGCAAAAATTTCCGACATGGATCCTGAGGAACGCATCGTGGCCCGTATCGACAAATACAGCAATATGGGCCATTACAAAACATTGCCCGCAACACCTGCCGGAAAATAATCCCAAACCCCTGAAAATCAGCACAGTATAAAGATCTTCGCCATGCTGGAATCTATCCGCATCGCCTTTTTTAGAAGGGCTTTGCGCAATTTATTGGCAACACAAAAAAGGCACCGCGCGACGCATACGCCCGCAAGCGCCCGCAATATCGGTCTGTTATTTGATGCCAGCTCGGAACAATTCCGTAGAGAAGCGCTCGAATACGGCAAAAAACTTGAAAAAAGCGGCAAAAAAGTTCAATTACTGGGCTTTTTCAATACTAAACAGCCACCCACCGATGCCGGTTTTGACTTTTTTACCTTGAAAGAACTCAACTGGTGGACCTTTCTTCCGGTCAAATCAGAAAAGGCAATGGCCTTTGCGAAAGAAAAATTCGACCTGCTTGTTTGCCTGAACCCGGAAAACCGCCCTGCCCTCGAATGGATCGCTGTGTCTTCACCGGCTGCCATGAAAATCGGCCCGGCCAATGAACTTCCCAATGACTTTGACTTGCAGCTTGATATTCCGCAAGGAAAAGGCCCCCAATATTTTACCGAACAAATGCACCAATACCTGGCTAAAATCGTCCTGACAAATGGATCTTCAAAAGCGTCTTAGCGGCACAGGCGTCGCCTTAGTAACGCCTTTCAAAAACGGAAAACTCGATTGGGAGGGCCTCGAACGCGTGATCGAACACGTCATCGCGGGCGGTGTGGAATTTTTAGTCAGCCTCGGCACCACCGGCGAATCAGTGACCTGCTCTGATGATGAACAGCGGCAAATCCTGGATTTTACCATTAAAATCAACCGCGGGCGACTACCACTCATCGCCGGTGTATTCGGGAGCAACAATACCGCCGCAATGGTGGAAAAGATCAAGGACTTTAATTTTGAAGGCATTGATGCGCTATTGTCGAGCAATCCTTCTTACAGCAAACCAGGCCAGGAAGGGATTTACCAGCATTATATGGCGCTGGCCGACGCTTCGCCACGCCCGATTATCATTTACAACGTGCCCAGTCGCACGGCTTCCAATATGACGGCTGAAACGACCTTGCGCCTTGCGCACGCGAGCGAGCAGTTTATCGCCGTAAAAGAAGCCAGCGACGATATTTATCAGGTCATGAAAATCATCAAAGGTCGGCCGGAAGGGTTTTTGGTGCTGAGTGGCGACGATTTTATCACCCTGCCCCTCATTGCCTGCGGCGGCGACGGCGTGATTTCGGTGATCGCCAATACCGTACCGCGGCCATTTACCGACATGGTACGCGCCGCGCGCAGACATGATATGGTTACGGCCCAAAACCTTAACATTCAACTATTGGAACTGTACAAGTTGCTTTTCATCGAAGGCAATCCGGTCGGCGTAAAGGCAGCGATGGAACTTCAGGGTATTTGCAGCCGAGAAGTGCGCCTGCCTTTGGTACCTATGAGCGAAACCGGCATTCACCTGCTGATGGCCGAATTAGAAAAAGTGACCGGCGGCTTGCGTTGATTTGAACACCATGAAAAAGCAAAAGATTCTCTTCTGCGGCGTAATTGCCGTTTTATGCCTGTTCATAAGCGCTTGTGACGCCCCCAACGCCCCGCTTGATGCCGACATTCGTCAGCGCATCGACTCCCTTGTAACGGCGCAAAACCGGACTGCGCAACTCCAAATTGATTCTTTGTGCAAACGCGCATTGGTCACCGAGTTACCACACTTGGTCGATTCTATTAAAAAAGTGCGGCAACAAGAAATTGAACAACAACTTAAACTTGTTCCGAAATAGTTTTTAGCATCTTTACGACCGGAATCGGGATCTCAAAAACATTCCCGCCCTGTCTGTCATGCGCACCACTTTTGTCCTCTTCAGCATCATCTCCGTCGTGCTGGTAGCCCTGCTCGGCTATTTTGTTTACCCAATTTGGTATTGGTTGTTTCTCCTCGCGCTACCCCTGATTTCCTGGGGCTATTACGATATGAATCAGCCCAAACACGCCATTGCCCGCAACTTCCCGCTCATCGGTCGGACGCGTTATGTGGCCGAGTTTTTAAGACCAAAGTTTCACCAATATTTTGTGGAATCGGATACCGACGGCAAGCCCTTCCACCGCATCGACCGCAGTTTGATTTATCAACGCGCTAAAAATCAGGTAGATACGATGCCCTTTGGTACCCAACTCGACCTGTACGCCGAGGGGTACGAATGGATGAACCACAGCATTGCGGCCTTGGATAAAAAAACGCTCAACAGAAATCCGAGGGTGATGGTGGGCGGCCCGCAATGCAAGCAACCTTATGCGCTGAGCGTCCTGAACGTGAGCGCCATGTCGTTTGGTTCGCTTAGCCAAAACGCCATTTTAGCCCTCAATGGCGGCGCCAAAATCGGCGGTTTTGCCCATAACACGGGCGAAGGCGGCATCAGTCCGCACCACTTGGCGCCGGGCGGCGATTTGATTTACCAGGTCGGAACCGGCTATTTCGGCTGTCGTTCGGCCGACGGTAGTTTTGATCCGGAGGCTTTTCGCGAAACGGTGGCGGTTCCCAATGTGAAAATGATTGAACTCAAACTTTCGCAGGGCGCCAAACCGGGACACGGCGGTATTTTGCCGGCCAAGAAAAACACGCCTGAAATTGCGGCCATCCGCAAAATAAAACCCGGTATTGATGTAGACTCGCCGCCCTTTCACCGCGCGTTTAAAACGCCGGAAGATTTACTGCGTTTGTTACAACAAATGCGTGAACTCTCCGACGGCCGACCGGTGGGTTTTAAACTTTGCGTGGGCAACAGGCACGAGTTTTTAGGCATCTGCAAAGCCATGCTCAGCACCGGCATTATGCCTGATTTTATCACCGTTGACGGCGGTGAGGGCGGTACAGGAGCCGCGCCGGTGGAGTTCTCCAATTTTGTTGGTATGCCCTTCCGGGAAGCGGTGGCTTTTGTACATAATGCCTTGACGGGCTTTGGATTACGCAAACATATTCGGGTGATTGCCTCCGGGCATATCGTGTCGGGTTTTGATATTTTCCGCGCGCACGCCTTGGGCGCTGACGCCTGCAATGCCGCCCGCGCGATGATGATTGCCTTAGGTTGTATCCAGGCGCTCGAATGTCATAAAAATACTTGTCCAACCGGCGTTGCCACGCAAAATCCGGAATTGATGCAGGGCTTGGTGGTTTCCGACAAAACGGTACGCGTGGCCAATTTTCACCAAAAAACGGTTGAAAGTTTCATCGAACTGCTCGCTGGCGCCGGTCTCGACACGCCAAGTAAAATCAACCGGCGCGGCATCAGTCGGCGGGTGCTGATGAACCAGGTAAAACGCTATGATGAAATTTATCCGTATCTGGCGGAAGGCTGTTTGTTACAAGCAGCGACCACGCCGGAGGATTGGAAGGAAGTGGTGGAGATGGCACAGGCGGGCGCGTGGTAGGGAGCGATCAATTGTCAGTTGTAAAAACATAGTTGATGATGATCCCCTTTCGCCAAAACCATTGTTTTATGGCGCGCATTCTCTGCTGTAGACCTTCGTCATATTCCCAGCGCAGGCGAGGTGGCCATGAAGAGACCTTTTCAAGGTGATTTTTCTTAATAAACGCGTCGTGATAGTTTCCCAGCTTACCGGGAAATTTTAGCAACACCAAGCGTTTTAACTCTGCGACGTTTATGTTGGGGTTATAATTATACAGGTTATATCCAGGCAATTCTTCGGTATCTTCAAAACTGACGACAAAACTCTCCGCAGAATTAAGGTAAACAGACAAACTGTTCCAAAATTTCTTTTGACGAATTGTATCTAACATGCCCGACGATCCGATCATCAATTCGCAACTTTCCCATGCCCGCTTTGAGTTCTCGGCGTGTTTGAAGATGATTTTTGAAATGTCCCTGGGATGTACGTGTACAACATCCGATGAAACAACAAAGCCCCAACTTGGTATAGGATCATCGAGTTTTGAATCGATTGCGTGAAGTGTTACGTATTCAAGCTGTTTATAAATCGTAACACTTGCATTGCCTTCCTTATCAACCGCGCTGATGCCGTATTCTATATTTAGTTGTTGCTGTAGAAATTTTATAAGGTCAAAAATACCCTTGTTGCTACAGTATCTATTGTAACCCTTGTAGTCGATGGCCGCTTCCTCTCCATCACCGAATACTTCCAGGCAGCCATCAAATTCGGTTCCGTTTTTTAAGGAAAAATGTGCATAATACACCACGACGTTGCCCATACTGGCTTTGAGTTGAGTAGGGAACAAGGGTAAAAGGAAGGATAAAAGCAGTAAATTTTTCATGTGTAGTGCTGTAATTGAATTCCCCAAAATGCACCATTCTCTTCTACGCACACCTGCCCAACGCGTATGCGTAAAGCAATTCCATGTATTTGTAAGACGTAAAAAAGCAAGCGTTTGGCCGCGCACCGATTATTGGGACTGTTTTAACACAACTCATCCAAGTAAATTTAAAATTGGATTTTGAATTTACTTGGATCATCTGTATTTTTGTAACATGATAGAACGCCTGCTTACAAAAAAAATCCTGCGCGACTTGAGCTGGTCTCCGATCGTTGGTTTGGTTGGTTCGCGGCAGGTTGGCAAAACAACCTTGGTAAAACACCTGCAAGCGCAAATTGCCAAGCCTACGCTTTACCTTGATCTGGAACTTCAGGAAGACTGGTTCAAATTGCAGGATGCGCAAAGTTACCTTTCCGGCCATGCCGACAAATGCGTGATTATTGACGAAATTCAGGTTCGCCCAGAGTTGTTTGCCTTGTTACGCGCGTTGGTAGATCAAAAGCGGGAGCCAGCGCGGTTTATATTACTTGGTTCATCTGCGCCACATATTGTTAAACTCAACACGGAGACGCTTGCAGGGCGCATTGCCTACCACGAGTTGCCGCCCTTTTCGCTTTCCGAAATTCGCAGTCGTTTTTCTCAGGAAGAACATTGGGTGCGGGGCGGTTTTCCCGGTTCGCTGCTGGCTTTGGAAGCATTTATTTCCAGGAAATGGCTGGATGATTTTACGGAAACGTTCATCCACCGCGACCTTTCCCGATTAGGATTTAATGTGCCGGCGGGTTTGCTTCGCAATATGCTTTCCATGTTGGCGCACTTGCACGGAAGCATGTTTAACGCAAGTGCGCTGGCAGCATCCTTAGGGGTTACGCAACCGACTGTCAATAAATATATTGCGCTTTTAGAAGGCAGTTTTCTAATTCGTCGGCTGCCGCCCTATTTTGCAAACATGGGTAAGCGCCTGACCAAATCACCCAAATTGTACCTGCGCGACAGTGGGCTTTTACACTATCTTTTACGGGTATTTGACATGGAAAATTTGCGCGGAAATCCGGCGGTCGGGGCGTCGTGGGAGGGCTATGTTATTGAACAAATCATTCGGGAAGCGCCCGAATTTTCTGATTTTTATTATTATAGAACCCAAAATGGGGCGGAAGTTGACTTGCTCATGATTACGCCGAGCGGAAAAAAAGTCTGTATCGAAATCAAATTTTCCGTGGCGCCTGTCATCTCGAAAGGTTTTTATCAAAGTATCAAGGATTTGCAATCTGACTTCAACTATGTCATCACGCCAAGCGGCGAATGTTTTGATCGCAGCGACAAGTTGCGCATCTGCCCTTTGGGGATTTTTTTGGAGAAGGAATTGCCTGGGCTTTAATTAATTCTACTTTGTCACTTTAAAGGAATCCGGTTTTGTAGGAGCGGATGCTTGTCCTTCGCTTGTTCGGCCCCAAACCCCTAAAGGGGCCGATCGCAAGTAGTTGATAATCTGCGCATTAGGGAAAGATTTTAAATTTATTTTAAAAAATTCGTTGATTTATACTCAATGCTAATTGTCAATTATTTGCCATGCACAAAACTATCTGGCGCGAAGTATATAGTTTCAGAAATAAATCAATATTTTATTTTATATGAAATCTTTAGTGCCATAAACAATTGATTATTAGTTCCTTGCGATCGGCCCCTTTAGGGGTTTGGGGCCGAACAAGCGAAGGGCAAGCATCCGCTTCTACAAAACTAAATTCCTTTAAAGTGACAAAACAGAATTAAATGTTCTGCAATGAATATCTGTGCCAACTGTTTTAGTCCATGAGCGCACGATGTGGTATTTTTCGCGCAGATGTTACGCAGATTTTACACAGAAGATTCTGCCTTAAATCTGTGTAACATCTTCGCGAAATCACTACAAAATCACTCCGCCTTCACCATCTTCATCTGCGCCTGATACCCATTGCTCAAAATGCGGCACACATACACCCCGCTTTCCAGTTGGTTGCTGTTCACCGGAATCTGATATACACCGGCTTCCAAGTGCGCGCTTTGGTACACGGTTTGGATATTCCGACCCGCAAGATCCATCAACTGAATTTCCACTTTCCCGGCTTCGGGTAGTTCAAAGCAGATGTTGAAAGTTTGGTCAAACGGATTTGGGAATGCCGTCATTTTCAGGGGCGAATCGCTGCTTAGGCTGCTGCGTTCGTTGGCGGGTAAATCGTAGAAATACACCTTCGGGTTTTCTTGTGTGGCTAATTTTTCTGCCGGTTTAGGCGCTGTGCAAGCATCACAAGGTTTGATTTTTGCCTGAAAATCGCTGCCGTGTTTGGCCCAGAAGCCCGGCTTTAAGGTGATTTTTTCACCCGCGTAAAACCGCGCCGTGGTACCAGGCAGGATCGTTACGGTACCCGCTGTTTGCAAAGTTTCCCGCACCCGATACACACCGCTTGCCGGATTATCGGTCACCGTCATGTTAAGCGGGCAATCTATCCGGATGTTCGCGTTGTTTACGTTGAAGAAAATATTGTTCGAAGCTATGACCATGATCCGGCCTTGCTGCGTAATGGCGGAAACGGGGATATTGACTTGCTGCGTGCCGTCGTTGGGCGTGTCATCCGCCAGCAAAATGCTGAAATTTTGACCGCCATCGAGCGAAAGCCAAATGTCGACATTGGCGCAGTTGACCGGCGCTGCCGTGGTGTTTGCCACATTCCATTGAATGGTGGTATTGTCGCCCGCATTCAAACAAGTCGGGTTCGTGCCGATGCTGCTGACGGTGAACGGCCCGGCGGAACCTGAAACCGTTACAACCATATCATCCTCACGCGTGCAGCCGCCCCCGGCCGCATAGTCGCGCGCGGTCACGCGGAAATTCAGCGTGCGTGCAACGGTTGGTAAAACTTCCCAGGTGGAGGGCAAACTATTGTCCAAAATAACCGGCAAACGCGGGAAAAAACGCGTGGGCGACTGAACCGGATTAAAGGAACGGAACACCGGACCGCCGGTAATCGTAGCACTTGGCGGATTGGGAATCAATTGATTATCCATTTGTTCCCAGCAATAGCGCAGGATATTTCCGTCGGGATCGCTGCCGGTGGCGGTGAGTTTGAACGGCGTACCGAACGGGATGGTAAAATCCGGACCGGCATTTACTGTTGGTTGCGCATTGCTCACGGCAAAGGTGGTCCCGCAGGTGCTGCCGGTTCCCGTTTGGGAATAAGCCATGATCTGTTGCAAATTCGCGGCGTGGAAATAATCGTCGCTGTGCGGCTGCACGTCGGACGCGCCGCAAATGCCGGCATAAGACATGATGGTGGAGCCGCTGCCCGGTTCGAACGCCGTGCTGGCCGTGAGTTGGCCCGCATCGCCGCAGGAGCCGAGGGTTCCTTCGTTAAATGTGTGGGTACCGGTAAACTGGTGCCCCATTTCGTGCGCCACATAATCGATGTCAAACGCATCGCCGACAGGGGAACCGGAACCTGTCACGCCCTGGGCTTTTTGTGCATTGTTGCAAGGCGCCGAAAACGTGGCAATGCCGCCGCCGCCGGTGCTGAATACGTGCCCGATGTCGTAATTGGCGCTGCCGATGACCGCATCCACCTTGCTTTGGTTTTCACCCAGCATGGTACCGCCGTTGTTGTTGGTGTAGCCGTCGGTCGCCGCATCAAGGAAAATGATCTGATCGTCGTTGGCAATGATGTTCATGCGGATGGAGCACTCGCGCTCGTACACGCCGTTCACCCGGTTCATCGAAGTGTTCATGGCCGCCAGGGCGAGGGGTTTGGTGCCGCCGTGAAACGCCGCGTATTCGCCGGTGCAGGCCAAGGCCAAACGATATTCGCGGCGTGTTCCGCAAGAACCGGCCATTTCAGCGGCGTTTGCTTTGTTAATCAGCGCAATTTCATCGGCGCCCTCCACGGAGCATTTCCAGTCCTTGGAGCGCTTGGTGTCTTTTTTAAAATAACTGATGTTGTGCCTGTTATCGCCGACAGCCACGGGGGAAATGTAAATGCTGCCGCGTTTGTCCGACAAAATCTGGGCATTAAACCCGTGCGGCGACAAGTCCATGCGAATCGTAGCCGTTGGGTCGTCGATGCCGCGCCCGGCGAAGGTTTGGATCTCCGGGTATTTGCGCGCCAGATCGGGGTGCATGATCGGATCGCTGAAAATCAGGAAGCGTTCGCTGCTGCCGTCGGGGAGCGGGAGTTCGATTTGCATCGTGGGTTTGTCGGCCTGGCGTGTTGAAAAGTCGGCAGGCAGTTGGGCCAGTGTGGCGCTGAGTTGTTCCACATCCAATTCTAAAAGGCGGAATTTTTCAGGAAGTTGTGGCGTCGTTTTGCCTGGTTTGGCGACGCTGAGCTCGGAAATATCTTTCCAGGGCCAGTTCTGCTGTTGTTTGTTCGGGGCCGGGTTTTGTGCCCATAATGCCATTGACAAACAACAAAATAGGGCCGAGAGGGCGGGGAATTTATGGTTCATGGTTGGGAGGTTTAACGGTGGACGGGAGACGGGAGACGGTGGACGGGAGACGGTGGACGGTGGACGGTGGACGGGGCATTAGTGATGTCAATAAAGAGCCAGT
>JBAXTB010000236.1:0-9193 GCA_037130425.1 Bacteroidota bacterium | reverse complement strand
TGGCCATTTTAAATTGGGCGTTGCCCAATTCTAATGATTTCGTCCTGTCAGGACTGTGGTAACCCTTAAGTCAATGACATTGCGGTTTAGGGTAATAAAAAAGCCATCCCAAAAAAATTGGAATGGCTTATATTACCATGCATATTTAGGAAAGATATCCTTATTCTACAATAATTGCTTTTGTCGCAAATGTTTTACCAACCTGAATGCGAGCCAGGTAGCGACCTGCCGGTAATTGGCTGATATTTAAGGTATTAGCGGTTTCCAATTGCGTGCTTAATACCTGACGGCCTGCCATGTCAAACAGTGACAGCGCGCCATTTTTTTGATCCGGGAGTTGAATGTTCAATACATCATTCGCCGGAACCGGGAAAATTTTAATAGATTCGGCCAATTTCGTTTCTTCTGTGCCGCTTACTGGCGCAAATACCACTTGTTTGGTACCGGTCAATACGTTGTCGCCGGATGTGCCGCCATTTCCATTGGCGCAGAGGGTAACAAAATAGAATTTTGCCAAGTTACCGGAAGCACTCGCCGGAGATTTCCAGTTAAACGTCCAGGTAGTCGCGCCACCGCTCAGATTTTTTGGCGAAGATTGGCGGGCATACTGTTTTGAAGCAGTGCCGGTACCGATGGAAACGCCCGTTGCAGACGATAAGGTTCCGCATTTGGCATCTGCATTATCAAGACAGGTCAGTTCAAAGCCGGCTCTTGTTGCATTACTGGCGTTTTTGAGTGTAATCGGGTAGGTGGTATTTGGCAATATGGTATCAGGAACACCGGTAATGGTAACCGTACCGGCAAAAGATCCGCCGCTGTGGCAGCCTGATTGCTGGCAGGTAGTTTCACCCGGAGCGCCGGTTTTGCCGGTTGGCGGATTGTTCGGGTCGGTTTTTGCGCCGGTGAGCAATTGCCAAGATAAAAACAAAAGACCAGAGGCAAGTAGAGTGTTGATTTTCATAAAAGAGAATGTTATGTAGTTGATTGAACAAACAAAAACAATTTGGTTCGGTTCTCAAAAGTGCAAAATTAAACAACTTAGAGTTTCGGCATCAAAAAACGTTTAATCTGATCGATTCATATAGCGCATTAAAAAAACTTCTCCCGGCACATTACTGAGCGGGAGAAGCATTCGACATTCTCTATATAAAAATCAACCAATTCTTAGGGCATTGAGCAGGTTCAATTGAATTTTCCCCACGCAATACCGCTATCATTTTTTAGTGACTGCCTGGACCATGACCAGGACCGCCTGGGCCGCCATGTCCATGGCCTGGGCCGTGACCAGGACCGCCTGGGCCACCGTGGTGACCGCCAGTGGTATCAGCCGGTGGGTGACCGTGGTCATGTCCGGTAGTGTCAAATGGTGGGTGGCCCAATGAATCCAGGTGGTGGTGGAACAAAGAGTCCAAATTGTGGTGGAAATGCAGTGAATCCAGGTGTGGAATGTGCAAAGAATCGCCATGTGCGTGATGACATGTTGTGCTGTCGCGATCAGTTACTGCATACGTTGCAGAAGCATCAGTTTGCGTTGCAATGTTCGACAATGAATCCTTTGTGCAGGAGTACATGGTAGCAAAAACCAGCAAGGCTGCAAAAAACAAAAGTTGTTTCATGAATAAGAAATTTGATAAGTTTTTAAGAAAAAGCGCCCAAAAGCGTTTGTATACATCAACACGGGAATTCCGGGGGGCGGGTTGCGTGGGTATTTTTTATTCTTTTCGAAATGCTAATAATAGCATTTTAATCAAAACGATACTGAATTCCAGCCTGGGCTGAAAAGTGCTGGTAACTGTTTTTTCGCCCATAATCGGCATACACCCCAAACACCCAGCGCTTGGTTTCATGTTCCAGCCCTAAGCCGGCTTTCCATGTATTGCCGTAAAACTGCGCATCTGTTTTTTGCACCAAATATTCGGGGTCATGCGGATGCGGGTTTGGCCCCGGATCTACATGATCGTCTTCAAAACGATAGGTAATAACCCCCGGCGTCACACGCGTCCACACATGCGCGATCCGTACACTCGGACGTACCCAGCTGCGGGTCGGGAAACGATAGCGCAACCCCAAGGTGTACTGTTGCTGCCTCGGACTGGCGTCAATATGCACCAACTGTTTGTCCATTTGGTGACTCGGCGGACCGGGCGGATCCGGGAAATGAAACCGCCTGACCACCGTATCTGTGCTGATGTCAAAATGTGACCAATCAGCAGAGGCCGTAATCCAAAGATCGCGAATCGGCGAAACTTCGGCAGTAATTCCGTTCCCCATTACCAGAGAAACGCCTTTTTCCTTTGGAATGGTCGTTCCAAGAAGCGTTTGAACGCCTGCCCGAACCCGATCATGGCGGTGCAAGGTGCGTACCATCGGGGTTTTGGCGCTTGCATCGGCAAGTGCAGGCAGTTCCGGCATTTGAAGTTTGGGCGCCTGCAAACCGGACGGTAAAAATGCGCAAACCGGCACGCGTTTGTTTTGCTCGGCGATTAATTCCGCCTTTTTAGCAACATTGAAGGAGTCGACAATATTTTGCAACTGCGCCAATGCTTCTTGCGCGGCTACGGGATTTTCTTTGTAAAACTCTTCTGATGATTGCTGGCCTGCGTTTACAAGGTGGTCGTTTCCGGTATTTGCAACGTTTGTGGCAGCGGCAACATTTTCGGCGCCCGCATTTGCAGGCTGGGTTGTTGGCTCATTTTTAGAAAGGCCGGAAACGCCGTTTGTGGCTGTCGGGGTTGCTATATAGGTTGGTGTATTAGTCTTATCAAATGTTGCGTTTTGTGCGATTGCGTTGATTGTATGATTGGAACCATTGTTTATCTCCTGATGTCGCAATGGTAAGTTTTGCGGGCTGCTTTGATTGGCAAAATTTTCTTGTTTATTCGAGCTAATGGCCGCCTGTAATTGCACCATTTCCGCCTGAATCGTTTGGAAAGTAGTTTGTTGTTGTTGCAAAGCGGCTTGTAACGCCTTGTTTTGATCTTTTAAATGATAAGTTAAAATACCCAAACCGACAACCGTTGTAATGGAAGCGGCTGCGATTGCCTTCCACATCCGCAAACCCTTGGAAAGGCCGTACAGCATCAGATCATGCGCGCCGAGCATACCGGTCAATTTGTTCCAATTTTGATCCTGTCCGGGGAACTGCTGCTCCTCGTTGAGTTTATCGGCAAAAATGCGGTCGAACTTGCTCATATTTTCTTCGAAAATTCAAAATCAGATGACAGAATGTTTTTTAAATGTTGCCGCGCCCTCGAGAGGTTCGACTTGGATGACCCAACGCTGATGTCCAGCAAATTGCTGATTTCTTCGTGGGAAAATCCGTCCACCACGTACAAATTGAATACGGTTCGGTAAGCGGGCGGCAGTTGGTCGAGCATTTGCAAAATCTGCTGGTGGGTCAGTTCCTCTTCAATGCCGGAAGAAGTTTCTTCCTCGTGCCAGGCTTGAAGTTCCACCAACTGTAAGCGGTTCATGTTGCTCCTGAACCTGTCGATTGCCGTATTGATGACAATACGCCGCAGCCACAGTTGAAACGGCAGTGTGCCTGCGTACAACTGAATTTTGGTAAAAACCTTAAAAAATGCGTCGTTGACCAATTCCTCCGCCGTTTCCGTATCACCGGAATACCTGCACGCAACGGTCATCGCATAGTTATAGTAGTGGGCATACAGCCGTTGTTGGCTGGCCCGCTCGTTTTTACGACATCCGTTGAGCGTTTGATCTATATCCACTTGTTCGAGTTCGTTATTCTACACGGGAAAACCGACATGCGGGTTGCGCGCGTGCCGGTATATTTTTTAATATTTATAAAATGTGGGATGAAACAACAAATAATATACGGGGAGCAGTGGGATTTTTTGACTCAAACGGGCAAAAAAGGGGATAGGAGGGGGATTTTCTACTCCTCCCGCAAATACGCCGGCACCCGCACGGCCCTTCCCGCCGGCGCCAATGCCGCCAGCACCCCGATGCCCATTACAGTCGCTATTACCGGCAAAAAGTCCTGTGCGCGCATGGCAATCGGGTAACTATCCACCAAAAAGCCTTGTGGAATACTAATAAGGGCGAATTGTTTCTGCAAGAAATACAAAATAAGCGCCAGTCCTATCCCAATCAGCATACCCAACATGGTGAGCAGCACGCCTTCAAACAAAAAGATGCGGTGGATGGTACGGTCGGTAGCGCCGAGGCATTTCAGGATGGAAATATCTTTTTGTTTGTCTAACACGATCATCCACAAGGCGCCGATGGTATTAAAAGCCATCAGGATCAGCATGAGGCTGGTGATGGCAAAACCCATCCATTTTTCGAGTTGCATGACTTTGAAAAACGCTTCGTTTTGCTCGTATTGATCTTTGACGATGTAGGCATCGCCCAATATTTTGCGAATCTCCTTTTTGACCCGGCCAACATTCGCGTCCGGGTTACATTTGAATTCCAGCGAGGATACGGTTCCGGGCGGGGTAGCCATAATTTCACGGGCAAATGCCAAATTGGTCAGGATGTACTGATTGTCAAAATCCTGCTGGATGGCAAATGTACCCGTTGGATATAAAATCCTGGTTTTGAAGGGCTTATCTAATACGCCCGCTTGTTCGGTCGGCATAAAAACCGTGAGTGGAACAGCAAAGTTGTTGACGTTCACGGTCAGTTTATTGCGCATACCCGCGCCCAGAACCGCACAGTTGCGGTCGTCTTCCGAAAGTTTGTACTTACCTTCCCGCAGCGTGGAATCAATGCCGTTTACCTTGGGAAAATTGTCATCTACGCCTTTTAACACGCCAAAATCCTGCGAGCCTTCGTATTGAAAAAACGCGATTTCCTCCAGCGTTTCGCTCATAACCGTCACGCCGTTGATGTTTCGGAGCAGCACCAGGGTGGCACTGTCGGGCGCAAATGTTTTGCCTTTGGCGGGCACTACTTTTACTTCCGGGTTAAAATGCCCGAACAAACCGGCCAGCAAGTCCTCAAACCCGTTGAACACCGACAATACCAATATCAAAGCCGCCGTACCAATGGCCACGCCGAACACCGAAATACCGGTGATGATGTTGATGGCATTGGTACTGCGTTTTGCAAACAGGTAGCGACGGGCAACGAGCAAGGAAAAGTTCACCGGTAATGATTGGTTCTAATTTGATTGAAATGATTATTTACAACAATACATATTCGCTACACAATCCTGAAAGGATTGTATGTTTATAGAAGAATTAGTGCAATTGTCCCAATCCTGAAAGGATTAGGAAAAACATAACCGCCAACCGAGCTATAAACATATAATCCCTTCGGGATTTTGACGAACGACGCTCTTACGAATACAACACTTCCCCCGTCATTTCCTTGCCTTTTTCCATACCCATCATGGCCAGCAAAGTCGGAGCGACATCGGCCAAACGGCCGTCCCGCATCTTTTCCGTGCCGTCAAGGCTGTTGCTAACCAAGATACATGGCACCGGATTTTTGGTGTGCGCCGTGTTGGGCGTACCATCGTCGTTTATCATGTAATCTGAATTGCCGTGGTCGGCGATGATCAGGCAGGCGTACCCTTTTTCAAGGGCCAAGGGCACGATTTCGCTCAGGCAGGCATCCACGGTTTCAGCCGCTTTCATGGCCGCGCTGAATACGCCGGTATGGCCCACCATGTCGGTATTGGCAAAGTTAAGGCAGATAAAATCGGGCAAATTGTCCTTGATGTCCTGCATAATCGCTTCTTTGATGCCCGGCGCGCTCATTTCAGGTTGCAAATCGTAGGTCGCTACTTTGGCAGAAGGGATCATCAGGCGACGCTCACCGTCAAAAGGATCTTCGCGGCCGCCGGAGAAAAAGAAGGTAACGTGCGGGTATTTTTCCGTTTCGGCAATACGCACCTGGGTTTTGCCGGCTTTTTCCAGCACCTCGCCCAGGGTCATTGTCACGTCGTCTTTTTCAAACATGACGTGTACATTATGGTAAGACTCGTCGTAGCGGGTCATGGTAACAAAATACAACGGCAGGGTGTGCATACCTTGGTCGGGCATATCGGTTTGCGAAAGCACCGTGGTCATTTCGCGCAAGCGATCAGTGCGAAAATTAAAGCCAATCACCACATCATCCGCCTGGATCGTACGTGCGCCCGACGTGTGTACGATGGGTTTGATAAACTCATCCGTTACACCGGCTTCGTAGGAAGCGCGCAAAGCAGCGGGCAGATCTTCAGCCGCTTCGCCAATGCCATTTACCAGCAGGTCGTAGGCTAATTTTACCCGTTCCCAGCGTTTGTCGCGGTCCATGGCGTAGTAGCGACCAACGACGGAAGCCACCTTAACCGGTTGATTTTTAATATGTTCCAACAGATCCTCTAAGAAACCTGCGCCGCTTTTCGGGTCTACATCGCGGCCATCGGTAAAGGCGTGGATGAAGGTTTCCGGGCAGCCGCGCTCCGTTGCGATGTCGCAAAGCGCTTTCAAATGCTCGATGTGCGAGTGTACGCCGCCGTCGGAAACGAGGCCGATAAAGTGTACGGCTTTCCCGTTTGCCTTGGCATGGTCGAGGGCGGCAAGCAGGGCCGGGTTTTCATGTATTTCGCGGTCGCGCACCGCTTTGTTGATGCGGGCGAGTTCCTGCCACACAACGCGGCCGGCGCCGATGTTGAGGTGTCCGACTTCGGAATTACCCATTTGCCCGTCGGGCAGACCCACGTCTTCCCCGTGGGTGATAAGCGTACTCCAGGGATATTTTTCCATCAAACCATCCATGAACGGGGTGTTCGCCTGGAAAATAGCGTCGGCCTGAGGATTTGGTCCGAGGCCCCAGCCGTCAAGGATCAGTAAAAATGCGCGGTGTTGTGCTTGCATGATTTTTATTTGTACTTATGTTGCAAAGGTACTCGCCCTTATCTTTAACCTATGCAAAGTATCTTCAACTTTTTCGTAATCGTTTTTCAGGACTTGAGTCAGCGTATGGGATTGACCTATGAAGCGTTTAATATCCTGATTTATTGTTTGCTGGTGCCGGCTACCTGGATCAGCATCGTGCTTTTGCGCACGCGCAAGGGCATTTTGCCGTTTTTGTTGCATTGGCTTGCGCCGATTGCCTTTTGGTGGTTTCGTCGGCCGCTTAAAGAAATATCAATCCAATTTTATAACGCCAATGTAATGGCGTTGGACTGGTGGGGCCAAAAATCGGCCTGGGGATACGTGGGCGTGTCGGTTTTGATCGGCGTTTTGATTCCGGTGTTGATTTACGGGGCGCTGTTGTTGTTGCCGAGGAGGTGGGTGATGGGGTATTATGTTTTTCTGATGGTGGTCAGTTTGGGCTATTATGGGTGGGTTTGTCGTCATTTTTGATTTTTTTAAACGGCAACGCATTTCATTTTCTAATTTTCGGGCTTTAAACTAAAACCATGAACAAATTACGTGTTTTGGCCTTCGGTCTGCTGATCGTTACAAGCGCCTGCACCCGACATCTAAACCATACTGCCACACCGATGCTGAATTTTAAAATACCCTTCGAAAGCAATCCCAACCAAACCCTGACGTACCAGGAAGCCATTGAATGTTACCGCAACATGGCCGCCGCCCGTCCCGATGTGTTCCACCTGAGCGAAGTGGGCGGCACCGACAGTGGTTTTCCGCTCCACACCGCCGTACTGTCAAAAGACGGTGAGTTTGACCCGACTAAAATCCGCGCTTCCGGTCGACTTATCTTATTGATTAACAATGGTATACACCCCGGCGAACCCGAAGGCATCGACGCCACAATCCTGATGTTGCGCGACTACCTCTCGCAGCCCAAACTGCCGGAAGTGTTCGACCATATTGCCATCGTGTTCATTCCAATATACAACATCGACGGTTGTTTGAACCGCAATTCCTACACCCGCGCCAACCAGGACGGTCCGGAATCATACGGGTTTCGAGGAAACGCCCGCAACTACGACCTCAACCGCGATTTTGTAAAATGCGACACCCGCAACGCCCGCACGTTCAACCAGATTTACCGCAGCTGGAATCCCGATATTTTTGTGGACAACCACACCAGCAATGGCGCTGATTACCAATATGTTATGACGCTTATTGCTACCCAGCACAACAAATTAGAAGCGCCGCTCGGCCACCTGCTGCAAGAAACCATGTTGCCCTACGTGTACAGCGACATGAAAAAACGCGGCTGGGAAATGACGCCCTACGTGGATGGTCGCGGTGAAACGCCCGATTCCGGCATTGAAGGTTTCTGCGATTACGGCCGTTACTCCACCGGTTATGCAGCTTTGTGGAACACCATCGGGTTTATGCCCGAAACCCACATGCTCAAGCCATTCAAAGACCGGCTTTGGAGCACCCACGCCTTTATGGAATCCGTGATCGCTTTCATGGGTGCCCACCACACCGATATTGCTAAAGCGCGCGCAGCAGCCTTTGAAATCACCCGTACTAAACCCGAATTCAACCTCGATTACAGCCTGGACACCACCAAATACGACTCCATTCCGTTTAAAGGCTTTGCTGCCAAATACAAGCCTTCCGAAGTGAGCGGCCTGCCCCGACTTTGGTACGACCGCACGGAGCCATACACAAAAAACATTCCGTATTACAACTATTTTAAACCTTCCCTCACCGTTAAAAAACCGACGGCCTACATCATTCCCCAGGGCTGGGAACAAGTAATCGAGCGCCTTCAAATCAACGGCGTGGTGATGACCCGCCTTGAAAAAGACGTTACTTACGAAACGGAAACCTATTTTATCCGGGATTTCAAAACCCGCAATGCCTGGGAGGGCCATTATTTCCACAGCGGCGTGCAATTGGACACCAAAACCATGCAGCGGACTTTCCACAAGGGCGACTATCTCATCAACGTAAACCAAGACGCCAACCGCTACATCGTTGAAACCCTTGAACCGCAGGCCCCTGATTCCTGGTTTGCGTGGAACTTCTTCGAGCCGGTTTTGATGCAAAAAGAGTATTTCTCCGCATACGTTTTTGAAGATTTGGCCGCTCAGTTCCTCAAAGAAAACCCGGCTGTCCGCGCCGAACTGGAAGCGAAAAAACAAGCGGATGCCGAATTCGCCGGCGACGCCTCTGCCCAGCTCGACTGGGTGTACCGCCACTCGCCCTGGTACGAGCCGACACATCGGATGTACCCGGTGGGACGGGTTGTGAATATCGAATAAAGAATAACGAACACCGAATATCGAACGGATGCAAAGCCCAGC
>JBAXTB010000235.1:0-9196 GCA_037130425.1 Bacteroidota bacterium | reverse complement strand
AATGTTCCTTGCTAAATGTTCCTTGCTGAACCAATCAACCCTTCGACACACGAGGGCCGAGTTTGGTTGTTTACCCGCCGGAAATGGCCGCAAAATCGTTGGATTGGCCTAAAGCCCTGATTTTTGTCCGCCGGCGACCATTTTATTCCCATAAATGCAATGGATCATTTTGCGGGATTCTACCTTTGCAAAACCTTCTTCTGACATTCGACCAATTTTTATGAAGCAACCACTACTCGCATTATGCTGCCTCCTGCTCGCAGGAAACCTTCTGGGACAAAACCGAATCACCGGTAACTTGCAATCCAACGGAAACTTTTTTATCGCGGATGAAAAAATCGGCGCGTCGGGCACGCCGCAATACGACCACCAAAAATTCGGCGCCGAAAGTTGGGTCAACCTCAACTATTCCAACTGGGGTTTCGATATGGGCCTGCGCTTTGATATGTTCAACAACTCCAACCTGCTCAACCCCAGTGGTTCGTACTCCGGCGAAGGCATCGGACGCTGGTTTATCCGTAAAAAAATTGATAAATTTGAAGCAACCGCCGGCTATATATACGATCAAATTGGCTCCGGCATCATTTTCCGCGCCTACGAAGAACGCGCGCTGCTCATCGACAACGCACTGTACGGCGTAAAAGTGGGCTACCAATTCAACGATAATTGGCGCATCAAAGCCTTCACAGGCCGCATCAAACGCCAGTTTTCCACCTACGACGGCAATGTGCGCGGCGCAGCCCTCGAAGGATTTATCAAACCCGATTCCGCCCGCGCCTTCACGCTCGCGCCCGGCATCGGCGTGGTCGCGCGCACGTTCGGCGATGAAACGATTAAAAATATTGAAAGTACCATCGCAAGTTACCCGCCACAAGACAGTATCGGCGGACAGTACAATACCTACGCCGCTACATTTTACAACACCTTGACAGCGGGCAATTTTAGTTGGTACGTGGAAACGGCGGTTAAATCAAAAGATGTTATCACCGATATTTTTGCCCCAAACGCCATTGGCGGCGTGGGCAAATTGGTGAACCGCAAAGGCTACACCGTCTATACCAGCCTGGCTTATGCCGCGCATGGTTTTAGTGCAACCCTGGAAATGAAACGCACCCAGGATTTTTCGTTCCGCACCACGCCGTTCCTGCAAACGCCGCCGATTCAGGGTCCGATTAACTTCCTGCCGCCGATGGCAAAACAAAACACCTACCGGCTTACGGCGCGTTTTACGCCACAAACACAGGAACTGGGCGAGCAAGCGTTTCAAGCCGATCTCAAATATAAAATCAACAAAAAATTAGCGGTCGGCCTGAATATTTCCGATATTCAAAACCTCAACGGACTGGAATTGTACCGGGAAATTACGCCCGAATTTACGCTCAAACACGCCCGCAAATGGCAACTCATCGGCGGCGTACAACTGCTGCATTACTACATGCCGGTGTACCAGGGTAAAGACGACCCGGCCGACAAAAATGACCCGATCGGCTTCCTCGGCGGTGGCAAACGCGGTTATGTGGATGCACTGACGCCTTACACCGAGTTTTTATACAAATTCACCCCACGCCAATCATTGCGCACTGAAGCCCAATACCTGATTACCGACGACGAATACGGCTCCTGGGTAAACTTGCTGACCGAATTCGGCTGGGCGCCGCACTGGCTCATTTATGCTTCAGATATGTACAAAATTAAACACGCGCACCCGGATGAATACCCGGCTCAGAAAACAAAATTCGACGGCCTGCATTACCCGACCTTAGGTTTGGTGTACACGTATAAAGCCAACCGTTTTGCCATTGCTTATGTCAAACAAGTGGAAGGGATCAACTGCTCCGGCGGTATTTGCCGTTTTGAACCAACCTTCCACGGGGTGCGTTTGAATATCAATTCCACGTTTTAACTCACATCCGCCAACGCAAGCGCTTTTGTGTAATTAGATTTAATATTTGCACAAAGCCTGTTGCGGCGGCGTAAATCAACTTGTTGATTATGAAAAAGATAGCATTTCCTTTTTTCGCCCTTGCGCTTTTTTTTGCAGCCTGCAAAGAACAAGATTTGTCTATTCCGGCGCTCACGGTTGGTAAACACCGGGTTATGGTAGAAGAAGTAACCGGCGTGAATTGCCCAAACTGCCCCAAAGGCGCGCGCGAACTGGCGGCGGTACGCAAAGCCGTGGGCGAAGACAATATTGTGGTGGTGAGCATGCACGCCGCCGGCAGCCCATTGTCCGATCCGATTGCCGGCAGTAAGTATAATTTCCAGTTTGCGGAAGGGGACGAGCTCCGGAATTATATCGGTCAATTGTACGCAGCGCCCTCTGCCGCTATTGACCGGATTTTGCCTGCGGGCGAAGACACACCGTTTTTGGTGGACAGTTGGACGGCCAAAATCAACAGTCAATTGGCCAAAGACTATAACCTCGGCCTTTTCATCGGAAATAAATACAACGTCGACACGCGCCAATTGGACATTACGGTGAGCATTGCGCCCGGCGCCGACCAGCCCGGCGACCACCATTTGACCGTGTTGATTACCCAGGACAGCATTGTAGACGCTCAATTGGACGGCGCTGAAATCATTCCAAATTACATGCACCGCCACGTGCTGCGGGATGTTGTCAGCAATGTTGCCGGCGATGATATTAGCCAGCCTTTAACGGCTAACGCGTTGATTTACAAAACATATTCGCTTACGTTGGATCCAAAATGGGATGCCGCGCATTGCAGCGTGGTCGCTTATGTACACCGCAACGGCGGAACTGATAAAGAAATATTGCAGGCAGCAGAGGAGCATGTGCAGAAGTAGCGTAAATTCGCAGCGCGAAAACGCTTAACACCACATTCTTTCGTACACGTCCTATACTGATAAAACTATGTTCAACCTGACCGAAGAGCACCTCGCCGTCAAAGAAGCGGCCCGCAACTTTGCCCAAAATGAATTGAAACCCGGCGTCATCGAGCGCGATTCCAAAATGCAGTACCCTTACGAACAGGTACGCAAAATGGCCGAACTGGGCTTTATGGGCATGATGGTTTCACCCGAATACGGCGGCGGCGGCATGGATTCCCTGGCATACGTACTGGCCATGGAGGAAATCAGCAAAATTGACAGTTCCTGCTCCGTGATTATGTCCGTAAACAATTCCCTTGTTTGCTGGGGCATTGAAACCTACGGTACGGAAGAACAAAAACGCAAATACCTGCCCAAATTGGCCAGCGGCGAATGGATCGGCTCTTTCTGCCTCTCCGAACCCGAAGCCGGCAGCGACGCCACCAGTCAGCGCACCACCGCTGTCGACATGGGCGACCACTACCTGCTCAACGGCACCAAAAACTGGATCACCAACGGCGGCACCTCCAAGGTACACCTCGTTATGGCCCAGACCCACGTGGAAAAAGGCCACCGCGGTATCAATTGCCTGATTGTGGAAACCGATTGGGCCGGCGTAACCATTGGCGCCAAAGAAGACAAACTCGGCATACGCGCATCCGACACGCACACCATCATGTACAGTGATGTAAAAGTGCCGAAGGAAAACCGCATCGGCGAAGACGGTTTCGGCTTTAAATTTGCCATGAAAACGCTCTCTGGCGGCCGTATCGGTATCGCAGCCCAGGCGCTCGGCATTGCAGCCGGCGCCTACGAATTGTCGGTGGCGTATGCCAAAGAACGGGAAGCATTCGGTAAACCAATCGCGCAGCACCAGGCGATTGCCTTCAAAATTGCCGATATGGCAACCGAAATTGAAGCGGCCCGCCTTATGGTGTACCGCGCTGCCTGGATGAAAGACCAGCATTTGAACTACGATCAGGCCGCAGCCATGGCCAAATTGTACGCTTCGGAGGTGGCCATGCGCCACACCGTTGAAGCAGTACAAATCCACGGCGGTTACGGTTTTGTAAAAGAATACCACGTGGAACGCCTCATGCGCGACGCGAAAATCACCCAGATTTATGAAGGCACCTCGGAAGTGCAGCGTATTGTCATTTCGCGCAATGTGCTGAACGGGGAGTTGTATGTGACGTCGCCGGTGTTGGCGGGGGTGTAGGACGGGGGACGGTAGACGGGGGACGGTAGACGGTAGACGGTGGGCTTCGGGTTTGATTTTGGGGTTGATTTTATAGATACCGCAAAGTATCTCTCAAAATGGAAGTATGGTAATTCATTGAAAATCAATACAATCCAACCTTTAAACCTTCAAAGCTATTTGGTTCTTGATGTCCACATTTATACAAGATAGATGCTTAAATTATGAAGGGATTGAACGTGAAAACGTGCAATCCCTTCAGCATTTTTAATGGTAAATCAGTTCGTAATTTTTAATAAACCAGTGAAAAGGCGAATACAAAATCAAGTTCAAAAATCAAACCGTCCCCCGTCTACCGTCTACCGTCCACCGTCCACCGTCCACCGTCCTCCGCCCCCCCACCAAACCGCCCTTGGCAACGGCGCCTCCACCGTCATCTCCTCCAATTTCACCGGATGCACAAAACGCATACTCAGGCAATGCAGTCCAATGGAAGCATCTGGCAAGGCCGCTGATGCCCCGTATTTCAGGTCACCGATAATCGTGCAACCCATCGCGGCCAATTGCACCCGAATCTGGTGCGGCCGACCGGTGAGTGGCTTGATTTTCAATAAGGTATATATTCCGTCGGACTTTATTTGCTCGTATTGAGTGATGCTTTCTTTGGCATCTTTATACGCGTGCGGGTAGGCGGTCACGACATTGCGCTCGTTGTCTTTCAATAAATAATGGCGTAGTTCGCCGCTTGGCGCTTTGGGCGCTTTCAACACCAGCGCAAGGTAGGTTTTACTGATTTTATGCGCGCGAAACAACTCCGCTACCCGACCCAATGCCTTGTCGGTGCGGGCAAACAACACCGCGCCGCTTACCGGTCGGTCGATGCGGTGCGCCGGATGCAGGTACACTGCCCCCGGTTTATTATATTTTTCTTTCAAATAGGCTTTGCCCCAGTCCGTAAGGGTTACATCGCCTGTGCGGTCACCTTGCACCAACCAACCCGCCGGCTTGTTCAGCACCAACAGGTGATTGTCTTCATAAATGACCGAAGGCTCTTGTTGCATGGTTAAAAATTGCCCACATCAACGCCTTCCATAAAACCGAGCGCCCACAGGATCAGAATGGCCAAACCGATCGCAATGCGGTAATAACCGAACACCTTGAAACCGTGGCGGGTAAGAAAACCAATAAAGGATTTGATGGCCAGCATGGCTACCAAAAACGCGATCACATTGCCCACGCCAAGCAGCATCAGTTCGTCGCCGCTGAAAGTGCCGCCTTCTTTATGGTAGTCCCACAGCGATTTACAGGTGGCGGCAAACATGGTCGGCACGGCTAAGAAAAACGAAAACTCCGCCGCCGTGGTCGGTGAAAGCCCCTGCGTCAGTCCGCCGATAATCGTGGCTGCCGAACGACTTACGCCAGGCACCATCGAAATCACCTGAAACAGACCAATGTTGAGCGCTTTGGGCAGCGAAACATCTTCAATCGTTGTATTTCGGTTGCTGCGGCGTTCGAAAAAGCCGTCGAGGAACAAGAAAATTACCCCGCCGACGATCAGCGCGAGCGCCACGACAACGATATTTTCCAACAGACTGTCAATCTGGTGTTTAAACAAAAGTCCAAACACCGCCGCCGGTAAAAACGCGACAAACAGCCGGATGTAAAAATTGAAATTTTGAAAAAAACGCCGCCAATACAACACCAATACCGACAGGATGGCCCCGAATTGTATGGCTACGGTAAATACTTTTACAAAGGGATGGCTGGCAATACCCATCGCGGTGGAACCGATAATCATGTGACCCGTAGATGAAACAGGCAGGAATTCGGTAATACCTTCAATAATGGCCAGGATGATGGCTTGTATCAGGTTCATTCGGCAGCAACAGGTTCAGCGACGCTTGGCTTTACCGCAGTCGGTTCTTTTTTGAAAATACCAATGGCCACCACAACAAATCCGGCTACCATCATAATAGGCGCCAGCGTAATGCGGCGGAAGCTGTAAATACGCTCTGGTTCCCATTTGTTTGGGTCTGGCATGGCGCCGCCCGACATGGTAACTAACCCCAACAGAATCAGGGCCAGACCGATGCCCATGTATAGAAAGCTTTGGCGGCCGAAGATAAACGCATTGCTGTCGGCGCTGAAAAAACTTTCTTTTTTCTCTGTGCGACGTGCCGGCGCCGGCGTTTTTTTAGCCTGCGTAGGAGCCGTTTGTTGCTGGCGCTGCGGCGTTGCAGGGCGTTGCGGTTGTTTTGCCATTTTTATGGATCAGAATAGTGAGTATTTTATCAATTTTAGGCGATTTTATAAGAAAACCGCTTATTTTTCAGCATTTAGTACAAATCGTCGACCCGCATACGCAGGAATTTTTGCACCACAAAATAAGTGCTCAATCCGGAAATCAGTACGCCGAGCAGCACCAGCAACACAAAAACCATAAGGATGCTGTTCATATCTTCCAACTGTTCCAAATCAGGCATCAAGTGTTGCATGGCCCATATCGCCCCAATCAGCGCAAAAATGGCGAGCAACGCGCTCCACAACCCGTTGATGATGCCCCGGTTGATATAAGGCCGACTAATAAAAGCCCAGGAAGCGCCGACCAATTCCTGGTTTTTAATCAGAAAACGATTGGAAAACAAGGCAAGCCGAATCGTATTGTGAATGAGCGTAACAGTGGCAAAGATGAGCAAAATTCCCAGCCCCAGCACGATCCAGCCCAGATTTTGAATGTTATTGCCAACATTCCCGGTGTTGGCGGCTTCAAAAAACAGATCCTGAATCATGGTATCGCGCTTTAATTCCTCCCGCCAGTTGAGCAAACTGTCGTGTTGCAGGTAATCGGCCCGCACATTAAAACGCACTACATCGCGCAGCAGGTTCGGTACTTCTTCCAGTAAACTTTCGTCGCCCAAATCCTTGCGCATGGAGGCTTGCGCCTGTTCGCGGGTGATAAACGTGACGGATTCTGCTTTTACAAACGGTTGTTGCCGCACCTGTTGTACAATCCGCGCAACATCGGTTTCGGGAATATCCGAACGTAGTTCCAGCCAGATGTCTACCTTTTCCTTGTACAAGGTTACTAATTTACGGGCATGCGTAACCATGATGGCAAAAAAACCAAGGATAAACAATACCATTGCAACACTTACAATGGCATATAAATAGGTAGGTTTTGTTCTTGGCATGTGTTCAGACACTTGATAACCGCTTTTTTGTATGTATTTTATTAAAAAAACAGACAAATTGGCGGATTTACTTTTTATTTGCTCTAAGGGTCATATCAAAGCCTGTTTAAACAACGTTTATCGGCTTACAAGGGGCAAAGTTAATATAAGTACCGCAACAAGTCTATTATAGCCAACGCAAAGTGCTTATGAAAACTGCTGGATTCTAATCCATTGAAAATCAATGTTTTTTATCCATCGGTCCTTCAAATCCACTTTAATCTTGGTATAACTACAGGTTGCGCATCAATCTTGAACGACATAAAATGACGAAATACATCGGTTTTATTTTAGTGAGTTTGCTCGGAACGGTTCAGCAGGAGCCTAAAATCAGCTTTAGGAACCCGTCTTTCGAAGATACGCCGAGGCAAAACAAGTTTCCATCTGGCTGGTCTTCCAGCACGCCCGACTGCACGCCGGATGTGATGCCCGGCGCCTGGGGACTTAATTGTCCGCCGCAACAAGGCAAAACTTGTGTAGGGTTAGTCACACGCGATGATGGTACGCGGGAAGATCTCGGCCAGGAACTTCCTTCCGTTTTAAGAGCCGATTCCTGCTATACGTTTACGATTTATTTAGCCCACGCCGCCAAATATGTAGGCTACAACCAGCCCTTGCGCCTGCGTGTGTGGGGCGGAGCGAGCAAAGGGGCCAAAGAGCAATTGCTCGATAGTTCGCCGCTGATCGACCATCCGGAATGGCGACAATACAAGTTTCAATTTACGCCTGCAAAGGATATTCGGTATATTGCCTTAGAAGCCTATTTTGGTCCCGGCATTTTATTCAAATACAAAGGCAATATTTTGCTGGATAATTGTTCGGATATCCTGCATTGTATTCGGGCATGATTAAGTAATGCGCATGTAGCGGCAATTACTATGAAAAAAGCCCAATTCTGTGCAACTTTGCTGCGTCCTACCCATTGTATCAACGAAATATATCAAACGCGCCATGCAAGAAAAGGGAATTCCAACAGTCGATTTATCCAAATTTGTTCACGGCAACGCCGAAGACCGGGCCGAATTTGTGCGCGCCCTCGGCGACGCATTCCACAACGTCGGTTTTGTAGCCGTTACCAACCACGGTATCCCGAAAACACTCGTGGATGGTTTTTTCAACAATTCCAAGGCGTTTTTTGCGCTGTCGGACGAGGTTAAAAAGAAATACGAGGTACCTGGCATGGCCGGGCAACGCGGCTACACTTCGTTTGGGAAGGAACATGCCAAACAATCAACGGTGGCCGACCTGAAGGAGTTTTTCCAGATTGGCCAGGAAGTGCCCTCCGAACATCCGTTGAAAGCCAATTATGCTGACAATGTGACGGTGAACGAAGTGCCGGCGTTCTCAGAACTCGGAAAGGAATTGTACCAGGCGTTTGAAGCGGTTGGCGGCGAACTGCTCAAGGCCATTGCCATCCATCTGGATTTGGGTGAACAATATTTTGCCGATAAAATTCAACACGGAAATTCTATTCTGCGCTCTATTTTTTACCCGCCGATCACACAGGAACCGGCCAGCGCCATCCGCGCCGAACAACACGAAGACATTAATCTGATTACCCTGCTTGTAGGCGCGAGCGCGGGCGGCTTGCAACTGCTGAACTCGGACGGACAATGGATGCCCATTATGCCAGAAGCAGATGAAATTGTGATCAATGTGGGCGATATGCTGCAACGCCTGACCAATAATTACCTGAAAAGCACCACCCACCGCGTGGTTAATCCGCCGCGCGAAGAATGGCATTTGCCGCGCCTGAGCATTCCGTTTTTCCTACACCCGGTCAGTTCAATGGACCTGAGTTGCTTGCCAAGTTGCATTACAGCCGACAATCCGCTGCACTACGAACCGATTACGGCCGGCGAATATTTGGATGAGCGTCTGCGGGAAATCGGACTAAAAAAATAGCGCCGGGAAATGTTCAAAGAATACTTGCTAC
>JBAXTB010000234.1:0-9244 GCA_037130425.1 Bacteroidota bacterium | reverse complement strand
ATCGTAACCGTTTCGTTTTCAAGGGTTTCGAAGTCGATGGTTACGCAGTACGGCGTACCGATGGCGTCCTGGCGGCGGTAGCGGCGACCAACGGCGTCTTTTTCGTCGTATTGGCAGAGGAAGTGGAATTTCAGGCGGTCGTACACCTCGCGGGCTTTACCCACCAATTCTTCCTTGTTTTTCAAAAGCGGCAACACAGCGCATTTTACCGGCGCGAGCGCGGGCGCAATGCGCAGCACGGTGCGCGTGCTGTCTTTGCCTTGTGCATCGGGAACCGTTTCGTCAACGAGCGCATTGCTGAGTATGGTAAGGAACATCCGGTCGCAGCCGACAGAGGTTTCTACCACATAAGGTGTATAATGTTCGTTGATTTCCGGATCAAAAAACTGCATTTTTTTGCCGGAAAGATCTGAATGCGCCTTCAAATCGAAATCAGTACGGGAGTGTATGCCTTCTAATTCTTTAAAGCCGAATGGGAACTCAAACTGCACGTCTACAGCCGCATTGGCGTAGTGCGCGAGGTTATCATGGTCTTTGAAACGCAATTTTGCAGCTGGCGTTACAGCCTGGTGCCATGCTATACGTTTCGCCTTCCAATAATTGTACCATTCCATTTCCGTACCAGGACGTACAAAAAATTGCATTTCCATTTGTTCAAACTCGCGCATTCGGAAAATGAACTGCCGCGCCACGATTTCATTCCGGAAT
Organism: Bacteroidota bacterium; assembly: GCA_037130425.1. Classification (GTDB taxonomy): domain Bacteria; phylum Bacteroidota; class Bacteroidia; order Chitinophagales; family Saprospiraceae; genus M3007. Next base: position 8,536 of record JBAXTB010000234.1, on the reverse strand, counting down.
GCTTTACCGATTTGGGCAATCCCGAACGGAATCTTCTGGTGCGTGGTGTTTTGAACATTTAGGAAGTTGACAAAAATTCCTTGGGCTGTTTCCGGGCGCAGGTATAGTTTGCCGTCATCCCCGGCGATGTTCGACATTTGGGTAGAAAACATCAGGTTAAACTGACGCACTTCCGTCCAATTGCGCGAACCCGAATCCGGATCAGCGATTTCCAATTCTTCAATGATGGCTTTTACATCGCCCATATCGTTATTGCTCAAGGCCGTAGCAAGCCGTTTTTCATACGTCTCGGCTTTTTGCGTATATTCCAGCACCCGCGGGTTGGTTTCGCGGAACATTTTTTCGTCAAAGGACTCGCCGAAACGTTTGGCCGCCTTTTCCACTTCTTTATCCGCTTTGGCGATCATGCGGTCTAATTCACCCTCAATCAGCACATCAGCGCGGAAGCGTTTTTTAGAATCTTTATTGTCTACAAGCGGATCATTGAACGCATCCACGTGGCCCGATGCTTTCCAGATTTTCGGGTGCATAAAAATAGCGGAATCTAATCCCACGATGTTTTCGTGCATTTGAACCATCGCTTTCCACCAATATTCCTTGATGTTGTTTTTCAGTTCCACGCCCATCGGCCCATAATCATAAATGCCGTTAAGCCCCTCGTACACCTCGGAGGAAGGGTAAATAAATCCGTATTCTTTGCAGTGCGATACCAGCCGTTTAAATAGATCCTCTTGCATGTAATTTGTTTGTGCCAATTTAAAAAGAGCCGCAAAGTTGCGTCAAAATGGGGGTATTTGAAAGGAACACAGGGATATTTTTCAACAATTATCCTATTCCAGCGTTTTCCAGTGTTCGCCCGACTGATAAATATACACGGCGTCTTTATGATCGCTTTTGGGGGTCAATTCGTAGTACTTATCCTTAAAAACGACCTTAAAATCGTCGGTTTCGTAGTCGTTTGCCCCCAAACCGGCGAGCCACCACCAACTACCCCATTCGTTAAATTCTACCCGAATCGGACCGTTTGGATCCGGTCGCGTGGCCGTCATACCGTCGGCAGCGGAGTTCATGTTAAAGAAGGCGGTTTCGGTAATTTTGCCACTCGGTCGCCTGCCTTTTACCATATTCAGCGCATCCGCCAGCGCCGATTCCTTGCTGTAAATGCGGAACATCCATATTCCCCGATAATCATCCGCCATCGACATGACCACGATTTCTTTGTTGTCGTACCACTTAAATTCATCCAGCAATTGGCGGTAAATGCGCTCCATTTCACCCCACCAAACCACCGTTTGAAACATCAGCCAAACCGATAAAGTCAGGTACAAAACGCCCGTTGTCAGGTTCCACCAGCGCGGCAAGGCGGCTATGAGCAAAGCCAGCGCGGGCATGCAAAACAAGGAGGTCAAATACCCGTAACGGTCGTTTTCGTTGTACAAAACCCATTCAAAATGCAGGTTTGAAACGGGCAGCGCTGCCAAAATGCCCATACAAAGCAGCAAGGTAACGGCCCCGTATCGCGCAGGCAGGCGTTTGCGAAACAACAACACCGCTAAAACCATACTGAGCAATACGCCGTAACCCCACATCAATCCGGTCGGCGTACTAAAAAAGTCAAAGACCAACATCTTGGCCGGATGCGCCCAGTTTCGTACAAATCCAATATGTTTTATGGTATATTTCAAGGGCGTAGATAACATACGCAGGTAATCAAACTTGAGCATCCGCGCTTCGCCGTAATGCCCCACCCACTGGCCGAGGGTTAGTTTATTAAACAGGAAAAAGAAGGCATACAAACCGGCCTGCGGCAATGTCATGTACTGAAAAATCTGTTTCCAGGAAAAGGGCATTTCATTCAAATCCGAGCGGGTCGGCCGCATGATAAACCAGCCAATGACTAAGGCGTGGGTGAGCAAAGGAATGGCCAAGGCGAGTTCCAACGTGAACAAATTAATGAGCATCAGCCCATGCGCCCACCACAACTTGCGCACATCTCCGCGCACGAGGTATTCGGTTGTCAACAGCAATGCGCCGAGGGTACACATACCGGAAATCATGTAATGCAAACACACGCGCCAAACGGTCGCCTCCGGGTTATAAGGCGAAAACAGGAAAAACAACGCGCCCGCCACTGCCGACCATCTGGCGTCCGGAATACCCCACAATTCGCTGATTTTCAAGATAAAACGATATAACAGCCAGCCGTTTATCGCGTGCATCGTACAAAACAACACGTACCACGGAATGCCGTAGGTGCCGAATATTTTATACATCGTATAATTAATCAACTGCAATACCTGCTGGTGCCCGCCATAGCCGAAGGAGTTAAAAACACCCCAAAACGAGCCTTTGTTATACAAATCCTGCCAACCTAAAAAGTCGGACACAAAGCCTGCCTGATGCGCGGGCCAGTGGATGAGGAGTGTACCGAGGAGGAAAAGGGTAAAGAGGAGGGAGTCGCGGCGCATTTTGACGGAGACGGTGGACGGGAGACGGTGGACGGTGGACGGTGTGCTTCGGGTTTGGATTTGGTTTTGAGTTTGGTTTTGAATTGAGTTTGAACTTATACTTGTTTTTACCACAACGACAATACAAAGGTTATGCAAAGGAACCAAAGCCGAGGCCGTATCACAAGGTATAGGCAACGCAAAGTGGTTCTAAAAATAGAAGTCTGATAATCCTTTGAAAATCAATTTAATCAATCCTGAAAATCTTCAAATCCATTTTAATCTTGGTATAACGTGAGATTTTTTCGCCAAATAAAAAGTTGAGATCACGCTTAATTGTCGGGTTGACTCCCAGTCACCCCGACAATACGCTCGGTCATCCGAATAATATTTCGCGAACGATCCTCAAGTTGCTTAAAAAACGACTTATGATACACCCTCGTATGGCAACGCACGATCTCATTCTTATCATAACAGGATGCAAAAGTTCCATTCTTTTAACGCTCCTTTTTCACCCGTTTCAACGACAACAAATTAATCGCATTTCTCGATAATCCGCTGACGGAATGCCGGGCAAATTGCGCGGTTTCATCGTAAAACAAAAATACGATGGGTGCTTCTTCAATTACAATGCGTTCCATTTGACGGTATAACTCATATCGTTTTTCCACATTGGTTTCCTGTAAGGCCGATTCGTAAAGACGGTCGAAGGTAGCATTTTGGAATTGAGTATAGTTTGGGGGCGCGCCATTTTTTCCATAAAAACAGGTTAAAAAACTCTCCGCGTCCGGGTAATCAGCAATCCAAGAGGCGCGGAAAAAGGGCGCGGTGCCGTTGCGCATCCGCTCGCGCAAGGTGGCTGTTTCCTGTAACTCAATTTGCACCCGGATGCCCAATTCTTCCCATTGACGCGTGATATAGGTGCATAAATCAAGGTATTCCTGGTTGCAAAGTAAGTTGATTTGTGGCAAATTTTTCCCATTCGGAAAACCTGCTTCCGCCAATAAACGCGCCGCTTTTCCCGGATCATAAACATAACCCGGCGTGGCCTGATCGTCAAAAGACGGCAATCCGCGTGGCTCAAAACCGCCGCTCGCAGGTTTGCCCACACTGTTGCGCAAGGTGCGCAGCAACTGCGCCCGGTCGATGCCGTAATTCAACGCCTGCCTGATTTTTTTGCGTTGGAGCACCGACGTTCCGGCCGTATCTAAGCGAATCCCAAGGTATTCAGTGTTCAAATAGGGATTTTTGTAAAAATAAAAGTCTTTTTCAAGGCTGGGCTGTAGGGATCCGTCGGGCGTGAGCAGCTCGTTGATGTACGAACTTTCAAGACCGAAAAAATAATCAAGCCGACCTTTTTTGAATTCCAGAAACGCCGTTTTGCGGTCGCTCATAAAGTTGACTTTCACGGCATCCAAATACGGCAAGCGTTGGCCAGTGCTGTCGCGTTCAAAGTAGTTGGGATTTTTAATCATCACCAGCGCCTGGTTTTCGGCCCAAATTTTAAACTGAAAAGGCCCGGTTCCCACCGGATTGCGCCTGAAATCGCGGCCGTAAAACGCCACGGCTTCCTTCGGCACAATGGACGCGTATTGCATGGTCAGGATTTGCAACATGGGCTGGAATGGGGTTTTCAAACGCAGCACAAATACCGAATCATTTTCAGCCGTAAATGCTTGTATATCATCCACCCGATCCTTAAAAATCCAGCTGCCGGGTTTGGGCCATTCGGGGTCGAGCAGGCGCTGAAAACTAAACACCACGTCGTCAGCCACCACTTTTCGGCCCTTTCCGCCTTGAAATACGGCATGATCCTGAAAAAACACATCTGAACGCAATAGGAAACGGTAGGTCAATCCGTCGGAACTGATGTCCCAGGATTTAGCAATACAGGGCTGCACGCGCAACTGATCGTCGAGTTGCACCAAGCCGTTGAACATACAATCTACCGCCCAGATGTTGTTTTGGGTGCGCGCAAATGCCGGATCGAGCGAGGTAATAGGATTGTGTTGGTTGTAGCGGAAAACACTGCGCGGGTCTTGTTTGTCCGCTTCGGGCGCGCAAGAAAGCGTGTTTAATACGAACGGGAGCCACCACAAGTGTAGCAAATGTTTATATGTTTTAAAATCGGAATATAATCCCAGCATTGTACAGGAGGCCCTTTGAAATACTTTCAGGGCCAAAAATGCGGAAAATGCGGCGATTTGTTGTTCCTTTTAAAGAAACTTCTTGCAACGGAATAAAGATATCGAAGTACCTGATTTCATTAAAAAAGCCACTACTCATTTGAAAATCAACGCCGAGGACAATATTAAACCGATGATTGCGCGTATTGTCGGGGTGACTGCGAGTCAACCCGACAATTGGCGCGATCCCAACTTTTTATTGATAGACATTATGGTATCTTCCCAACGCTGCCAGCGTTAAACCCTTTCCACCTGCCCCCAACCTGAAACCCTCCTTCGATATTCGATATTCATCCGTTCGATATTCGATATTCCCTCCCCCTGTTAACAACGTGTGGATAACCGGGGGATAACTTAACACGGCCCGAACCCACAGAATTCGCATTGCTCAAATTATCTTTGCAGGCCGGGAAATGACCTACCCGACTTACACACCATGCGCATCACATATTACGGACATTCCTGTTTTTTGCTTGAGACAGCAGGCAAACGACTCCTGCTCGATCCATTCGTGTCGGGCAACCCACTTGCTAATGCAATCGATGTAAACAGTATTCGGTGCGACTATATTTTTCTGTCGCACGCCCACCAGGATCATAGTTACGATCTGGAAACGATCGCCACGAACAATCCCGGCGTTGTCATTGTAGGCATCTGGGAAATCCACGATTTTTACAGCAAAAAAGGCTTCAGCACCCACCCCATGAACATCGGCGGCTGGTGGCAGTTTGATTTTGGGCGTGTAAAAATGGTAGCAGCCGTACACAGCAGCAGTTTTTCCGATGGTTCTTATGGCGGAAATCCGGCAGGTTTTGTGTTTGACAGCACGGATGGTGTGCTTTATTTCGCCGGCGACACCGCTTTGACGATGGACATGCAGTTGATCCCCATGACCTGTCCGCCACTTGATGTTGCCATTTTACCAATCGGTTCCAATTTCACGATGGATGTGAACGATGCATTGCTTGCTGCCGAGTTCATTCGCTGCAACCGCATCATCGGATGCCATTTCGATACCTTCGGTTTTGTTAAAATCGACCACGCGGCTGCGATTGCCGCTTTTGAGGCGAAAGGCCGCGATCTTGAATTGATCGAAATCGGCGCTTCTCTTGACATCTAATTGATTTTCAGCAATTTACCATTACAAACCAATTGTAATTATGCTTAACGATATGGGCAAAGTAATTACCATTGCCAATCAAAAAGGCGGTGTAGGCAAAACCACCACCGCCATCAACCTTGCAGCTTCATTAGCAATCCTTGAAAAAAAGGTGTTGCTGATTGACGCCGACCCACAGGCAAACGCCTCTTCGGGTGTTGGGCTTCCCGACACCAGCGAAACCATCGGCCTGTACGAATGTTTGGTTGATGGTATCGATCCGCGCACTGCGATCATACAAACTGAAACGCCAAACCTGCACCTGCTGCCATCGAGCATCAGTTTGGTTGGCGCCGAATTAGAACTGATTAACCGCCCAAACCGCGAATACATCATGCGCGGCATCGTAGGCGAACTTCGTCAGGACTATGATTATATTTTCATCGACTGCCTCCCATCGCTGGGCTTGATTACGGTAAACGCCTTGGTTGCGGCCGATACCGTGTTGATTCCGGTTCAATGCGAGATGTTCTCTTTTGAGGGTTTGGCAAAACTGAAAAACACCATTTCGCTCATCAAATCGGGCTACAACCCGAACCTGAAAGTGGAAGGTCTGTTGATTTCCATGTACGACACCCGCCTGCGTTTGGCCAATGCCATCGTGGAAGAGGTACGCAACAGCTCAGACGATTACGTATTTGAAACCATCATCCACCGCAACAGCCGGGTGGCTGAAGCGCCGATGCAGCATACGCCGGTTGCCTTGTATGATGTAAGCAGCAAAGGCGCGACCAACTTTTTTAACCTGGCAGAAGAATTTCTACGGAAAAACCAGAATTAATGGCAAAATCAACATTCAATGCGAAAGGCATTGGTACCCTGCTGAAAACGGCATCCCAATTGGAGCAGGCGATTAAAGAAGACAAGCAGGAGGAAATACGCGAACTGACCAATCATATCCTCATGCTCCCAATCGAGCACATCGAGGCAAATCGGGATCAGCCGCGTAAAAATTTTGACAATATTGCCCTGACCGAACTGGCAGAGAGCATTATGATACATGGCCTGATCCAACCGATTACGGTGCGTCGCCTGCACGAAAAAGCATATCAGATCATTTCGGGCGAACGCCGCTATCGGGCCAGCAAAATGGCCGGTTTGAAGGAAGTTCCCGCCTATATCCGCGTGGCAAACAGCCAGGAGGTACTGGAAATGGCGCTGGTTGAAAACATTCAGCGGGAGGATTTGAATGCGCTTGAAATTGCAGATACCTACACGGCGCTCCAAATTGAGTGCAATATGACGCTGGAGCAAATCGCTGAACGTGTTGGCAAAGAACGCTCTACCGTAAACAACTATATTCGCCTGCGTCAATTGCACGACGATGTTCAAACTGCCGTCCGTGATCGTCAGATTTCAATGGGCCACGCCCGCGCGCTGGCCGGACTAATCGACGACCCAAGCCTGCAGTTAAACATCCTCAAACAAATCATTAGCAAGAGTTTGTCTGTGCGCGCGGTGGAGGAAATAATCCAAAAGCACAAAGAAGAAAATAAGATCGGAAAAGGCGCGAGCAGCAAGACAATGCCCAACCACCTGAAAAAAATTCAGGATGATTTCGGTTCCTTTTTCGGCTCCAAAGTTGCGCTGAAACGCAATGACAATGGCGCCGGCCAATTAGTCGTTAAGTTCGATAACGACACGGAACTGAACCGCCTGATCGACTTGATTGAAGAGTCGAAAGAGAAATTGAATTTGGCAAAATAAGAGCCGGATTTCTTGTTTTTTTAAACAAAACCAAGCAAAATCCGGTTAAAAAACCTTGAAATTACGCGGTTTCCCATTTCAAAATCCATTCCCGTGTATTAAGTAAACATAAAGTATTCATTATTTTTATTCATACCAATTTAACATTCAGATCCTTCAAAATCAATTGATTTCGTGCTTTCTTTGTCAGATAACAAAGCATTTCATATCTCTTAACTTTAAACATCTATTGCCATGTTCCTTACTGAAAATTTTGAACTCGAAACCCTGCACACAGAAGAAATGGAAGCGCTTGAAATGGTAGCGCAAGACGAAGAAGAGTCTTCTGACGAAGAAACTTCTGAAGAAGAAGAAGGCGAAGAATTGGACGCCGAAGAAGGCGAAGACGAAGAAATGGATGACGAGGATATGGACGAAGAAGAAGAGGAATTGGATGAAGAAGACGGCGCCGACGAAGTTGAAGACGAAGAAAGCGCTGACGAAGAAGAAGCTGCTTAGTTTTCTCCGTTTCAACTTGAGCCAATCCGTGCAATTGAAGCAAACCCGATTTCCTGTTCGGATTTCGGTGTTTTGTAGTAGATTTACACGGATTGGCTTTTTTTATTCAGATGGTACCACCGCCAAAACCGGTCGAAATACCACTACTGTTCTGCGGTTTTGTTGACGTCCATCTGCCGTTTCATTGGAAGTAACAGGATAAAATTCGCCCCGGCCTACCGGCGTTAATTGGTTGGCATTCACGTTGTACTCGCGTATAAGCAGGCGCACAATGTTCGTAGCGCGTTGCAAACTCCAATCCCAGGTATCTTTCAGACTTTTGTTATCCTTCGGCAGTACATTGTCTGTGTACGCCACCACATCTATATCAAGTTCGGGGCGTTCTGCTAAGAAATTGGCTAAGGGCGTAAGCAGGTTTTTACCCGCCGCACTGACATTTAAGCCCGTCGTTTCAAACAGTGATTTATCAGGCAGGGTCAGCTGCACAGTTTCGTCCTCAATTGCAATGCTGGCGCCTTCCGTTTTTTCAAATGCTTTAT
>JBAXTB010000233.1:0-9294 GCA_037130425.1 Bacteroidota bacterium | reverse complement strand
CGGCCGCGTTCCACCCATTCGGCGTTTATTTTAAAACCTTGATTTTCAAGCGTTAATGGGCCGGATTTCCATTTTTTGGCCCCGCCGACCAAACATTTCCAAACGGATGTGCCAGTTTGGGTCATGCTGCTGGCCAACTCGCCTTCCGGTTCTAAGCAAAATATTTCAATGATACTACCCGTGCTTTTTTCAAACTGCAGCCTGGCCGGGATCACCCGCGTGTTGTTGAACACAAGCAAGGCGTCGGGCGCAAGGTGCTGGTCAATATGCAGGTATTGATCTTCCTGGATGGCGCCGTCGCGGTACACCAACAGTTTAGAATCGTGCCGTTGCGGAAGCGGATAGCGGGCGATTTTATCGTCCGGTAAAGGATAGTTATAATCCTCAATACGAATGGTTTGAGGTGATAATGGTTGCATTATTGATGTCTTTTATTGGAAGTAATATTTTCAAAAGTCCATACCAAACGTTCTTGAAAGGCTTGTTTCCGTTCGGCACAATCCGCCACCGGGCATATCCGGCAGGCGTGGGGCGGCACACAAGCGTCGAGGTGGACAAACATTTCAAGGGCGTGCGGGAAGTGGTTAGCAACTAATTTTTCAAGCGCGTCCACGTCTTCATGCGCCTGATTTACATTGTAATACCAAGGCACGGTGAGGTGACAATCAAGGTGCAGCAGGCTGCCGTATTTGATAATGCGCAGGTTATGGAGGTCGATCCAGTTCGGGTGTTTGTTGTCATTCAGCAGCACAATGAGTTGCTTGAGCAAGTCCATATCGGCTTCATCGGTAATGCCGGCGATGGTTTCCCGGATGATTTTTGAACCTTCTATCATAATAACGACGCCGAAAATGATGGCCGCGCCGCTGTCGAGCCATGTAATACCGGTAAATTTGATCAAAACCAAGCCGATGACAATCCCAATAGTCGTCCAGGTATCGCTTTGCAGGTGTTTGCCGCTGGCAGTGAGGGCGATGGAGTGGTTTTTTTTGCCGGTTTGAATGCAATACCAGCCCAGCAGATAATTTACAAGTCCCGTTGCGGCAATCAACAAAATGCCGCTGTCCAACTGTTTGATTTCGTGGGGATGAACTAAATTTATAATAGACTCATAAATAATAACCAAACCGGCCACCAGGATCAATACGCCTTCGAAAGAAGCCGAAATCAGTTCCACTTTACCGTGGCCATAAGGGTGGTTTTCATCGCGCGGGCGGGCGGAAATAATAAGGCTGTATAAGCCCGTAAAGCCAGTCACCACATTGACGGTACTTTCCAGCGCATCCGTCAGCACCGCCACCGAATTGGTCAGGAAATAGGCTAACACTTTGATGGCGAACATGCAAATAGACACAACGACAACAAGGCGTTGTATCCGGATATTTAAGAGCGCGGCTGGGCTTGACATGCGACAAAAGTAGGGCGGAAAGGGTTTAGGACTGTTATACCGGAGTCATTATTCCCAAAATACTTCCTCTATCCGGTTGATGTAGGGCAGAGCGGCTAAGTCATACAACACCCGCTGGTAATTTTTTTGCTGCGTGTTTCCTACCACCAACCATTGGTCGTCTTTGCAGGCAATTCGGCCCTTGCCGGTTTCATATCGTTTAGCGGTTTTATCAATTTTAGATACCGTTTTCCAGTTTTTTTCATTGCGCGGAATACAAAATTCGTAGTTCACGGCTACTTTTCCAGATTTGGGTCCGCGTAATCCGTCGGCGTCAATTTGCCGGAAATTGACCTGGATTTTTTGCCATACGCCGGCATCTTCCGTTTTCTTTGGCGTTCGGCAACTGATAAATGAGACTAAGGTCAAAAAAATGAAGATATTGTTCGACATTCGCGCGGTGATTTAACCACAAATTTACAGCGGCCATCGCTTAATCGCTTCTTTCTACTGAAGGTACTGCCAGCTTTTGACTGAAAAAACATCAAAATTATTTAATTAAACTGCATGAATTCACGTCGTAAATTCCTTCAAAACACCTTGTTGGGCGCCGCCGCAGCGGTGAGCGCCGATTTTTGGTCAAAGGCCGTATTTTCCTTTGAAAAACCGGGGAAAAATGCTTTTCCGGTCGTGATTGCTACCTGGGACAACCATAAAGCCACTGCCGCAGCCTGGGAAGTACTGAAAAAAGGCGGTCGTTCGCTGGATGCCGTGGAGGCTGGCGCGCGCGTACCCGAAGCCGACCCCGAAGATACCAGCGTGGGATACGGCGGTTTTCCGGATCGCGACGGTTTTGTTACCCTCGATGCCTGTATTATGGACGAGTTCGGTATGGCTGGTTCCGTTAGTTGTATTGAGGACATTATGCACCCGATCAGCGTAGCGCGCCGGGTGATGGAAAAAACGCCGCACGTGATGCTGGTAGGCCAGGGGGCTCGGCAATTCGCCATAAGCGAGGGCTTTCCGGTTGAAAATTTATTAACTGAAACCGCTAAAAAAGCCTGGGAAGCCTGGAAATTAAAATCGGAGTATAAACCGGTGATTAACAGCGAACGCCATGATACCATCGGCATTGTGGCCATTGATGCCCAGCGCAGGGTGGCCGGGGCTTGCACGACCAGCGGCATGGCGTTTAAAATGCGCGGCCGTGTGGGCGATAGTCCGGTGATTGGGGCGGGGATGTTTTCCGACAATGAGGTTGGCGCAGCGGCGTGTACGGGTTTGGGTGAAATTGTGTTGCGCACATTAGGCAGTTTTTTGGTGGTGGAAGAAATGCGGCGCGGCGCAACCCCGCAAAAAGCGGCGGAAATTGTCATTAAACGGATTGTAAAAAAATACCCGGAGCAGTGTAAGGACAACCAGATCGGATTCGTGGCGCTTGATATAAAAGGGCGGCACGGGGCGTACAGCATTCATCCGGGCTTCAATTACGCTTTGTATCAAAATAACGAAAACCGAACGATTGAAGCCGGAAGTTTGTTAGAAAAATAAAAACTCGAACAATTGATTGCTTGGTTTTCGATCTTTTTATCCACCCATCTTTCAAATCTACTTTGACCCTGGTTTATCTTTACACGCAAAACGGTATTTGCGCAGCACATGAAATATACGACGCTCATCTTAACTTTTATCCTGGCGCTTACCCAATTTGCACAAGGACAAATGCAACGATCATTTGAAAAAACCAGTCCGATTCCCGAAAAATTCACCCTGCTCCCGCTGTCTGAAATAGAACCGGAAGGCTGGATAAAGGCTCAAATTGTGCAAAATCTAAAAGGATTTACCGGGCATTTGGACAGTTTGGTGCCTGATTTGATCCTGAAGGACGATATTTATGGAAAAGACCGGCTTTCCAAAAAGGTAAAAAACAAGGATGTCGGCGCTATTTCCGAAGAAGGCGAAGCGCAAGCGCAATTCCTTTGGTGGAACAGCGAAACCCAAAGTAACTGGTGGGACGGCCTCATGCGCAGCGCCATTTTAGTCAATGACCCGGTGCAACTTGCCCGCGTAGAAAACTACATCAAAAACATCCTGAAAACCCAGGATCCGGACGGCTACATCGGCATTTATACCCCGGAGTTGCGCTACAAATTCGACAATGAGAACGGCGAACTTTGGGCCAAAACGACCCTGTTGCGCAGCCTGCTCGGTTGGTATGAGTTTAAAAAACAGAAAAAAGTGCTTGCAGCGGTGGAGCGCGCCGTGCAGGATGTGATGAAACATTACCCAACAGGGGCTTCCAATCCGTTTAAAAGCAAAGCACCCAATTCTTATGGCGTTACGCACGGATTAGTATTCACAGATGTGCTGGAAAGCCTGTACCGCCTGACCGGAAATACGCAATACCGCGATTATTGCATATTCCTTTATCAAGATTATTCCGCCCAAACGCCGGGCGAAGACGCGCCGTATAAAAAACTGATTGACAGTACTTTAGTATTTTCAGGGCATGGCGTACACACGTATGAGCACCTGCGCGCGGTGGCTGCGGCCTACTACGCTTCCGGCAATCCTTCCCTGAAAAACGCGCTCCGAATTTTCCTGCAAAAGATCAATCAATGCACAACCCCATCCGGCGGTCCGGCAGGCGACGAGTTCATCGGCGGGCGCACGGCAGATGCGACAACGACCGGCTACGAATACTGCTCCATCCACGAACTCATGCTTGGTTATGCCGATCTTCTAACCAAAACCGGCGAATGCCAATACGGCGACAAAGCTGAAAACCTCTTTTTCAATGCAGCGCAAGGCGCAAGGCACCCGGAAAAAAGTTGCATCGCTTACCTGAAAACCGATAATTCATACGAAATGATCGGCAACACCCAAAACGGGAAACCGCAGCCTAAGCAAACCCGTTATCAGTACTCCCCAACCCACCAGGAAGCGGCGGCTTGTTGTGTGTCCAACGCCGGACGTATTGCCACTTATTTCGTCCAGCGGATGTGGATGAAACAGGCGGATACCCTCGTTGCCACGCTGTTAGGGCCATGTACAGTACGCACCTCGCTCAAGGGCCAGGATGTGACCATTCGCGAAATCACAAATTACCCGAACGATCAGGAATTTGTGTTTGAAATAGAACTGAAAAAAGCCGCTCATTTTACCCTTAAAATCAGGAAACCGGAATGGGCGACCGGCATTGAAACTACCGAGCAATATCGCCTTGAGCATGAATACATTGTACTCGAAAAAGACTGGCAAAAACAGGATCGTTTTTCGTTGAAATTCACAACGGCCGTTACGGTACACAAGGATCTTGCCAAGGGGCGCTACTTTACTTACGGCCCTTTGGTTTACGCCAATAAAATCACGGCGGTAGAAACGGTAACCAAGCAACATCCCTTGCCCGGTTTCACAGACTTACAGTACCGTCCTGCCGGCGAATTACGCTTGCACACTTATGTTCCCTTTAACGAGGCGCGCTTCGATAAGGGCATGATATTCGTGAAATTACGGAACCCAAAATCGGGCGCACTGGAAACAATCACGCTTGTTCCGCTGGGTCAAACAATATTGAGGCAAACGACTTTTTAATGTTATTTCGGTTTAAAAACCCGCGACGCTTTCACCGCCAATTGCCAGCCTTTGTACAGTTTTCGGGTAAGCGTTTTATTCAATTTTGGTTTAAAAGCCTGGTCTAACTGCCAATTTGTAGCAATATCGGCGTAGTCTTTCCAAAAACCGACGGCTAAACCGGCTAAATAAGCAGCGCCCAAAGCCGTTGTTTCTTGCACCACAGGCCGTTCAACCTTTGTGCCCAACAGGTCGCTTTGAAATTGCATCAGAAAATTATTGCGTACCATGCCGCCATCCACCCGCAAGGCTTTCAAGCGAATCCCGGAATCCTTTTCCATGACAGAAAGTACGTCTTTGGTCTGGTACGCAATGCTTTCCAAGGTCGCCCGAATCAATTGCGCTTTGCCGGAACCGCGTGTAAGGCCGAAAACCGCACCGCGCACTTCAGAATCCCAATAAGGCGTGCCCAAGCCCACAAAAGCCGGCACGACATACACGCCGTCGCTCGATTCAATACTTTTGGCGTAACCTTCCGTGTCGGCGGCTTCTTTAATCAAACCAACTTCGTCACGCAGCCATTTCACCGCCGATCCGGCTACAAAAATGGAGCCTTCAAGCGCGTATTCCACCTTGCCGCCAAGTCCCCAGGCGATGGTGGTAAGCAGTCCGCCTTTGGAATGAAACGCCTTTTCGCCAGTATTCATCAGCATAAAACAGCCGGTTCCATAGGTGTTTTTGGCCTCACCTGCTTGAAAACAAGCCTGACCGAACAAAGCCGCCTGTTGGTCGCCGGCAATCCCGCTCACCGGGATCCCGTTTTTGCCCATCAAATCGGCGCGTGCATGACCGTATACGGCGCTGCTGTCCATTACAGCCGGCAACATGGCCATCGGTGTATCAAGCGCGGCGCACAATTCCTGGTCCCACTCCAATTTATGGATGTTGTACAGCATGGTGCGGGAAGCATTGGTATAGTCGGTGGCATGTATTTTTTCCTCCGTCAGGTTCCAAAGAATCCAGGAATCAATGGTGCCGAACAGGAGGTGGCCTGCTTCTGCATTTTTACGGGCGCCGGGTATATGATCGAGCATCCACTTCACCTTGGAACCGGAGAAATACGCGTCGATGACCAGGCCCGTTTTGGCGCGCACGGCGGGTTCAAAACCACGTTGTTTCAGGTCATCGCAAATATCCATGGTCTGGCGGCTTTGCCAAACAATGGCGCGGTGAATAGGTTTGCCGCTACGCTGATCCCACACAACGGTTGTTTCCCGCTGGTTTGTAATGCCCACCGCCACAATGTCGGAAGGGTTTACCTCGCGCAATACCAGGCTAACAACCTGTTTTACCGACTCCCAAATTTCCTCCGCATCATGCTCTACCCAACCCGGCTTGGGAAAATATTGTGTAAATTCTTGTTGATTTGAGGCAATAATATTGCCTTTTTTATCAAAAACAATCGCGCGCGTGCTCGTGGTGCCTTGGTCGATTGATAAGATGTATTTTCCCATGATTTAATAGAATATTCGAGTTTATACCAAGATTTAAGTGGATTTGAAGGATGGATGGATCAAAAGCATTGATTTTCAAAGGATTAGAATCCAACCATTTTCATAATCACTTTGCATTGACTATAAATACCGATCGTTTAAGGCAATAAAGTCACATAAGCCAGCGCGCCGCAAATACCGCCGAAAACAGGTGCTACCACCGGAATCCAGGCATACCCCCAATCGGAACCGCCCTTTCCGGGAATCGGCAAAATAGCGTGCGCTAATCGCGGCCCCAGATCACGGACAGGATTGATGGCATATCCCGTTGTACCGCCCAATGAATGCCCGATTGCAAGTATCAGGGCGCCAACTGCCAATGGATTCAGCCCATCTGCAAACTTGGTCGCGCCCAATGCCATCAAACCAAACATTAATACGAACGTACCGATAAATTCGCTGATAAAATTGCTCGTTGTATGGCGGATTGCAGGGGACGTGCAAAAAACGGCCCGTTTGGCATCCTGATCTTCCGTGCCCGCCCAATGCGGTAAATAATGAAGATAAACTAAACAAGCGCCTAAAAATGCGCCGCACAACTGCGCGGCAACATAAAGCGGAACATCTGCCCAGGCAAATTTACCACAAGCAGCCAAAGCGATCGTAACTGCCGGGTTCAGGTGCGCGCCGCTGATACGACCTACGGCAAACACGGCGAATGTGACGGCCAAGGCCCAGCCGATCGTAATCACCAACCAACCGGAATTTTCATTTTTGGTGCCTTTTAGCACCACACCGGCCACTACGCCGTTGCCAAGTAAGATAAGTAAGGTGGTACCGAGCAACTCGGCCATAAAGTTTGACATAACATTCGGGCATTAATGTTTACAATAGGTGATTTCCGGCCGAAATATCAAAAATTATCACCGTGTTTGCATCATTATTCTGAAAAAACAAAAGAGTCTTCTCCCAAATAAGGGAAAAGACTCTTTTTTCACAAGATTATTTCGAAAATCGACGCTGTATGCCGGCAATGAAACAGGCCTATTACATCCACTTAATCGCAAAGCGGTTAAATGCGCGTTTCATTTCTTGGTACAAATCAACGAAACGCTCCATATCCTCCCGTAAAGTGGTGTGATCGGTAAAGTGAACGTGGTCAATTGCAATTGGGTTATTTTCCGCATAAACGGCAAGAATCGTTTCGTGTTTTTTAATCCGGTGCTTGAGTTCGCTGATATGATCGCGTTGCAAATCGAGTCGATTCTGAAAAGATTCAACCCCGGCTACCGCTTCATGATCTGTATTTTTGGAAACGATTTCTTTCAATCGTGCTTCCAAAATATCGATTTCCTCCTTATAAAAGGATAATTCATTACGCCATAACCGGTGTTCATAATGCAAATCGGTTAAATAGACGTACTTTTCTTTAAGTGAAGAAGCCATATTGTGTATGTTTAAGTTGTTAAAATGAATCACACTGCAATGGTAGCCGTTACTTGGTCATCTTTTGTATGACGAAAATCATATTTCCGTATGACCCGTATTGGGCAATAAATGTAAGCGATTCTGGAACGATTCGATCAGATTTAAATAGGAAATTTGTTCCTGTTGCTGGCGCTCAACGGACCAACCTAATTCAGCAGCCATTAGGGACGCAGTTGTTTGAGTAACGGCTTTAACTGCTTGCCAATCAAGTATTTCCAAGCGTAGTCGCCGAGCCAACATGTCCCGAATCGTGCAGGCCATTTCTTGTCTGGCGGCATATACAATCTCTGCGCAAAGGAACGGATAGTCCGGGTGTAAACGTTCGGCAAGTTGCGCGCGCTCACCCGTTAGGCTTGCAATTTGTTCCGCCCGGTCGCCGTATTGTTGTGAAAGATGTTTACAAACGTCGGCATCAAATCTGAATTTCGACTGTAATGCTTTCCAACTGTCTGAAGAAAAACCTTCGGCTCCGACAAGCAGGTGCGTACCTGTTGCGCAGGGCGCTTTCACCTCAAGTTGCCGACAAACGGCATCCACAGCATCGGCAGCCATTAAGCGGTAAGTAGTCCATTTGCCGCCCATTAGACTCAGCAAGCCAGAAACCGGGTCGTGTTCCACTTCATGATCCCGGAGCATCGTTTTGGTTTGTCGGCCACTTCCAGCGCCCGATGCGGCTGGCGCAACCAAGGGCCGAAGTCCGCCAAAACCGGACATAACTTTTTCTTTATCAATTTTTTGCGCCAGATATGGTTGCAAGGTTTCACATAAAAAATCCAGTTCATCCGATTCCAGCATCGGTTCTTTTTCAGGATGCGCGTAAGGATGGTCCGTGGTACCCAACAGCGTTTTGCCTTCAAAGGGAATGGCAAACACTACCCTGCCGTCAGGTGTTTTGGGAATAAGCAAGGCATCTGAAGATGACAGCACTTCGCCGGGCAAAACAACATGCACGCCTTTGGAAGGACGAATGCGCGGCGTCAGTTTGTCATTTGCCAAATGCCTGATCGTGTCGGCGTGTGGGCCGGTGCAATTCAAAAAGACCTTGGATTGAATTTCAAATGTTTGGTCTTGATAAAGGTCGTGTACGCACGCACCCGTGATTTTTCCTTGGCTCTTGTGCTTAAATTCAAGTAATTCAGTATGATTTAGCACAACTGCTCCGGCTTCGTTGGCGCTTTGTACCAATGCTAAGCAAAAGCGCGCGTCGTTGATTTGTCCATCATAATACAACACGGCGCTATTCAATCGTGGCGACAACGTCGGGATGCGTTCCAGGGTTTCTTTTTTGCTCAACCAACGGCTGGGCGGCAATGTGTCACTTTTGGAAGCAAACCAACCATACATCTTCAACCC
>JBAXTB010000232.1:0-9313 GCA_037130425.1 Bacteroidota bacterium | reverse complement strand
AAAACAGTTTGGTTGGGTACCACGGCAAGTTCGGAGGGGTAGATTACACCGTTGACAAACAGGCTCCATCGTTTTTGTCCGTTTACGTTTGATTCCGTACCAAAATATCCCAGGCCGATCTTTTGGGTGGTACAGCCGGCGCACCAGGTAATATTCGAATGATGGAAGTACACGACTACCGGATCATTGTTATCGGTCGATTTGCGTAAAAGCGCGCTCATCCAAATCGTCGTGCCGCTTTTGCCGATTTCATTGTCGGCGTTCAGCCAGTTATTGAACGGTCCGCCGGGTTGGGTATTCAAGGGGCGTCCGGCAGTCAGGTAAGCATTTCCGCCGGAAGCGTAGTTGCCTTGTGTGGTTAAATCCGAATAGCTGAGGGGCGTTGCCGCGCTTGTTTGAAAGCCGGGGACATTGGTGTTTCCGTTTTGTACTTCCCAGGGGCCGTTCCATCCGGTGCCGCCTTGGGCGCCGTGGAGGGGCGTATTTGTTTGGTAATCAAATGGTTCGTAGGCAAGGTAGTTGCAGGTTTGGCTGAAACCTTGGAGGGTGGCGAGGCAGATAAACAGGAACGTGAGGCGCATGGTTATGATAAAATTGAGAGGGCAAAGAAAGTGTAAATCTTTGGGTTTTGGGCAGGGCTTAACGCTGCCAACGCTTAACCCTGGCGACTTTTTGGGTGTGTTCCTAAGGTTGGCAGGGCTTAACGCTGCCAGCGCTTAACCCTGGCGACTTTTTGGGTGTGTTCCTAAGGTTGGCAGGGTTTAACGCTGCCAGCGTTTAACCCTGGCTACTTTTTTCATTTATTTTGAAATTCCGTAACAGGCTATCCAAAATTGGATTGTTATTTTTTGAAATATGGTTTTTGAAATATAAAATTTTGAATAACTTCCAAAGTGAAAAAAATTAATTCAAAATGTTGCCTGCGTTAAGTCTTTGCCTACCTTTGCTATGTTTAAACATACCAATGAATGCCGATTAAAATTGACACGGAAAGCAAAGCGCCGCTCCACCACAAAGTGGAGAAAATGATGCGTGAACTGATCGAGCAACCGGAATATCAAAACGGCGAATTATTGCCCAAGGAAGTGGACATCGCACAGAAGTTGGGCGTCGCCCGGAACACGGTGCGCCATTCGATCAGCAAACTGGTGCGGGAGGGTTTGCTGGTGCGCAAAAAAGGCGTCGGAACCAAGGTGATGGCCCGCCGCATTTCCACCCGTTTGGACAGTTGGTGGAGTTTTACCAAAGAAATGAAAGCGCGCGGCATTGATGTTGTCAACTTTGAACTGGAAGTGTTAACCCTGCCTGCCTCAGAAGAAGTAGCCGAAGCGCTGCATATTCGTCAGGGCCTGAAAGTGGTACAGGTCACGCGTTTAAGGGGCACTTCGGCAGGGCCAAGTTTGATGACCGTTTCGTGTTTTCATCCCCGATTAAAAATGGTCGGCAAAGAGGATTTTTCCAAGCCGCTGTATGAAATGCTGGAAGAGGATTTCGGCGCCATTGCCACGGTTTC
The DNA here is from genome assembly GCA_037130425.1 of Bacteroidota bacterium. Lineage (GTDB taxonomy): Bacteria > Bacteroidota > Bacteroidia > Chitinophagales > Saprospiraceae > M3007. Next base: position 7,800 of record JBAXTB010000232.1, on the reverse strand, counting down.
CAGGGAAGAGATCAGCGCGATTAATGCCGACGCTTTGTTGAGTGAAAAACTTCGGGTAGAGGTCGGCGCGCCCATTTTGTTTCGCAAACGGATCGTCAGCGATTCTGACGGTATGTTGCTGGAATACAATAAAGTGTATTACAAAGGCGATGGATTTTCTTACTCCATTGACATTGCAAGAGGTTGAATACCACGCTTTTAGATCAATAAAATTGTCGGACGAACTCGACATTATGCCTTAACTGAATTACACATGAATCTTCGTTTACCATTGGTGCTTTTGTTCTGTTGTTGCCTGTTTGCTTTGCAAGCGCAAACCGTTACAGGCAAGGTTACGTCTGCTGAAGACGGCCAGCCCTTGCTGGGCGTCAGTGTTCACATCAAAAATTCAAGTGTCGGTACTGCCACCAATGGTGAGGGGCGTTACGAACTTGCGGGTGTGGCTAAAGGCGCCACGCTGGTGTTTTCCTATGTTGGGTATGAAAATTCGGAAGTACTGATCCGCGACCAAACGGTGGCGGATGTGGTGCTGAATGTTTCAGGTGCTGCGCTTAAAGACGTAGTGATAGTGGCTTACGGTACCGTGAAAAAAAGCGATCTTACCGGGTCTGTTTCCTCCATTTCTTCGGAAACCCTGACCCGCACGTCGCCTGTTTCACTCGACCAGGCCTTACAAGGGCGTGCAGCGGGCGTGCAGGTGACGCAGGTGAGCGGACGACCGGGCGGCGAAACGTCGATCCGGATACGCGGCAGCAGTTCCATCAACGCGGGCAACGAACCACTTTATGTGCTGGACGGTATGCTGATTACCAGCGATAACGGACAAACCAACGCCGGTGGCATCGCCGGGGCCGGACTAAACGGCTTGTCGTCCATTAATCCGGGCGACATCGAACGGATTGAAATCCTGAAAGATGCCTCCGCCACAGCCTTGTACGGTTCGCGCGGCTCAAACGGCGTGGTGCTGATTACGACCAAAAGGGGCAAAGCGGGCAAATCTTCCGTTTCATTTGATACCTATTATGGCGTTCAAAATGTGTCCAAACAATTGGAAATGCTCAACGGCGAGGAGTTTGCCAATTTTATGAACGCCTACAGCAAGGACTCCGGTTTGCCATACGACGCCCGCTATTTGATCCCTGAAAAGATCGGCGCAGGAACGGATTGGCAAAAAGCCATTTTCCGCCAGGCGCCCATGCAGAGTTACCAATTGAGCGTGCTTGGCGGCGGCGAAAACACCCAGTTTTCCTTGAGCGGCGGCTATTTCAAACAAGAGGGGGTCATCCTAAACTCCGATTTTAATCGTTATAGCATTCGAAGTAATATTGACCAAAAGGTAAGTTCCCGCTTTAAAGTGGGTTCCAGCATCAGCCTGAGTTATATTTCTTCAAAGGGTGTGTTGACCGGCGCGCAAAGTTCCGGTACGGGCACGCTTTTGCCGGGTTCTACCAGTTCTGCGTTGTTGTTTCCGCCCACTTTGCCGGTGTTAGATGCATCAAAACCAGGCGGTTATACATTTCAGGATGATCGTGGCCGGAACATCGGAAACCCCGTGGCGGATGCTTTGGAAACCGATAATATTTCAAACAATGCAAGGGCGATTGCCAATTTATACGGCGTTTATACCATCGTTCCGGGTTTGAATTTTAAAGTAAATGCGGGCATTGACGGGTTTTCGGTAAAAGACAACCGCTTCGTTCCGAACTATTTAAAACGCGGACAATCCAGCAACGGCGAGGCGGTGGTGGCAACGGTGAGCGGCCTAAGTTGGTTGACCGAATACACGCTCAACTACGCGCACACCTTCCGCGAGCGGCACGCATTTGACGCCCTGATCGGGAATACTTACCAGGGTTTTCACTCCGAGCGCGTGTTTGCGTTTTCGCTTGATTTTCCCGACAACCGCATCGGCTGGCATAACCTGGGGAACGGCCTGAACCCGCAACCGGCCGGCACCGGCGAACTGAGTTGGGGTATTATTTCCTACCTCGGCCGCTTGAATTACACTTTTGACAATCGTTTTTTAGTCACTTTAACGGGTAGGGTAGACGGTTCCAGCAAATTCGGCAAAAACAATAAATACGGCTTTTTTCCCTCCGGCTCCGTCGCGTGGAAATTGCATGAAGAAAAATTTATCAAGCGTTTGCCCTGGATTTACACCTTAAAAACGCGGTTGAGTTACGGCATCATCGGCAACCAGGAAATTGCACCTTACTCTTCGCTGGCAACCGTTGGTCCGCTCGGACAAGGCGTTTTCAACAACACACAAGCCTATATCGGCCAGGAGCCTTTGCGTTACCCGAATCCTGATTTGAAATGGGAGCGCACGGGTCAAATGGATTTCGGCGTGGACGCTGAATTTGCCAAAGGCCGTTTCGGCGCCACCTTTGATGTGTACCAAAAACAGACCACCAACCTTTTATTATACACGCCGTTGCCCACCACCACCGGCTTTACAGGCTCCTTACTAAACATCGGCAGTTTGCGGAATCGCGGTCTTGAATTAGCGCTGAATTCCCGCAACCTGACCGGTGCATTTAGTTGGGAAACGGACTTGAATTTCTCCATTAACCGCAACGAAATCACCGAGTTATCACAAGGCAAAGACATTCCGGTGCCGGGCGTATTAACCGTGCCGAGCGGCTGGAGTTTGCTGCGGGTAGGCCAACCGATCGGGACTTTTTTCGGACTTCAGTCAGACGGTATTTTCCAGTCGGATGAAGAGGCCATGAACAGTCCGCACCTGAAAGCGCAGAAGCCCAAGGCCGGCGACCGAAAATACAAGGACACCAACGGCCGCGATGCCCAGGGCGTCCTGACCGGGCGGCCCGACGGCGTGATTGATGAAGCGGACCGCACGATTATCGGCCACGCCACGCCTGATTTTACCTGGGGTTTGACCAACAGTTTTTCCTGGAAAGGCATTGACTTGTCGGTATTTATTCAGGGCGTACAGGGCAACCAAATTGTAAATGCTTACCTGTTTGAAATCGGTTCTTTAAATGCTGAAACCAATGTATTGAAAGAGTTTTACGACAACCGCTGGACGCCGCAAAATCCGAACAACAAGTACCCGAAAGTGAACCCTTCCGAGCGCAATGTTTTCAGCGACGCACAGGTGGAAGACGGCTCATTTATCCGCATCAAAAACGTTACGCTGGGTTATACCTTGCCTGAAAAATGGATTAAACGGGCAAAAATCAGCAAATTCAGGTTGTATGGCAGCCTGAACAACCTGAAAACTTTCACCAAATACAGGGGCTATGACCCGGAAGTAAACGCGTTCGGCCAAAGCCATTTGCTGCAAGGCATCGACTACGGCGGCTACCCGCTGGCGACTTCCTACATCGGCGGTATTCAAATTGGATTTTAAAAAAGCAAGCCAACACAAATTATGAAAAAGATACATATCCGCATTTCGGTCTGCTTTATCCTCCTGGTTGCCGGCATAACGGCTTGCAAGAATTTGCTGGAGGAAAACCCTAAGGATCAGGTGTTTGTAGACAATTTTTTCCAAACGGAAAACGACGCCATCGCCGCGATTAATTCCATTTACGGCATCCTGAATGCTACAAGTTCGGCCCCAAGTTTCGGCGGCGTGTACTTTAGCACCTATTGGGTTGCGACGGGCCTGGCTTCCGATGAAATGGAAAACCGCCTGCCCGTCACCGACCTGGATCAGATTGCGACTTTTACCCACCGCCCGGTAAACGGCTCACTGTATGAATTTTGGACCCTTGCGTACAAGGGCGTCAACAATGCGAATTTTGCCATCGGCGGCATTCCAAAAGTAAATATGGACGCGCAAAAAAAGAACGCGCTCCTTGGTGAGGCCAGGTACCTGCGCGGCATGTTGTATTTTGATTTGGTGCGTTGGTTTGGAGGCGTTCCTTTGGTACTCACCTTAGACGGCGATGTAACGCCCAAACGCAATACCGTCGCCGAGGTTTATACACAGATAATCAGCGACTTACAATTTGCGGCTGAAAATTTGCCCGATAGTTACCCGGCTGGAAACGGTTTGGGCCGCGCTACAAACGGCGCTGCAAACGGCCTGCTGGCCAAAGTGTACCTCACGCAAGGCGCATGGCAAAAATGCGTCGACCAATGCAACACGGTCATCAATACAAACCGCTACGGCTTGTACGATGATTTTGCGGAAGCCTTCAGAATTCCGAATGAAAACGGCAAAGAAACCGTTTTCGGGGTTGGTTTCGGCACGGCAAACAACAGCATTTCTTTCTGGGAAGCAGGGCAGTTCAATGTGCGTTTGTTGCCCAAAGAACTCGTCGGCGCCATCCCCGGCGTGAACGCGCAAGGCTGGCAGGTGGCGACGAAAAACCTGTACGACAGTTACGATGCACAGGATCGCCGCCGCGAGGTGACACTGCTGACCAAAATCAACAATGTTGACGGTACTACAACCACCGTGGAGCCGCATATTCAGAAATATTGGGACAAGGTAAACGAACCCTTAGCGGGCAATACCGACCACGATTTCCCCTACCTGCGTTTTGCCGACATCCTGCTGATGAAAGCCGAAGCCTTGAATGAATTGAACAATGGTCCGAACGCCGAGGCTTATGATGCAGTCAATAAAATTCGCAAACGCGCGCGCTTTAACGGCACAACGGAATTGCCTGTTTTGCCAGATTTACAAGGACTTAGTTATCAACAATTTAAAGATGCGTTGTTGTTGGAACGCCGCCACGAGTTTGTCGGCGAAGGCCATCGCTGGTTTGATTTGGTGCGTTTTAAAAAATTGGAAGAACTCGTGCCGGTTGCCAAACCCGGCGTAATGCCTCAGCCTTACCATTATTTGTTCCCCTTGCCGCAGGGTGAAATTGACTTGAACCCAAATTTGCTGCCCCAGAATCCGGGGTATTAATTTATAAAAATAAGCGCAAAAAAATGGCGGTCATCGCATTAGACTTAGGAGGGACGCGGATAAAATTCGGCTTGATGGAGCATGGCATCCTGCGCGCATCAGCCAACGTGGAAGTGCCGTCCAGCGAGCATTTTTCGGCGGTTTTGCCCATTATTGAAGGGCAAGTTGCGCAAATGATGGAGGAAACAGGCAGTGCCCGCCTCGACGGCATCGGCATGGCATTTCCGACCATCGTCGACAGCGACCGGATGCGGCTTTTGTATAAATACGTGAAATACAACGACGCCAACGACCTTGATTTGACGGCTTGGGCCAAAGCAAAATGGGGCGCTGGTTTGGTGATGGAAAACGATGCCCGCGCGGCGCTTTTGGGCGAATGGCAACAAGGCGCCGGGCAGGGAACGGACAATTTGGTTATGGTTACCATTGGTACGGGTGTCGGTTCGGCGGCTTTGATTAATGGGCGCTTGTTGAAAGGCAGCCATTATTTGGCGGGCAATTTGGGCGGCCACCAAAATATTCGTTTTGACGGCGTGACCTGTAATTGTGGAAACGTGGGTTGTTTGGAAAGCGAGGCATCTTCCTGGGCTTTGCCGGGGATTTTGAAACGCGACCCGCGTTATGCCGAAAGCGCGTTTGCCAAAGGTGAAAAACATGATTTTGAATCGGTGTTCAGGCTTGCGGCGGCTGGGGATGCGTTTGCTTTGTCGGTGCGTGACCGCTGCATGGAAGTGTGGGCGGCGGGCATTTTGAACCTCATTTACGCATACGATCCCGAACGCGTAGTCATCGGCGGCGGGGTGATGCACAGCGCAGACATTATTTTGCCATTTATTCAAAACAAAATCAACCACGCTTCCTGGCTGCCTGAAAACGCGGTGGAAGTGGTGGCAGCGCATAAACCAGATTGGGCTGGCGTGCTCGGTATGGGCTATTTGGCCGAAACATTAAACGCAAAACACTAACCTTAAACGCATAACATTGAACCCGAACTACGATAAATATCCGAGCGTAAAAATCACCGGGCACGAAACAGCGTGTTGGGCGGGATATGATGCGATTTTTGATAAAATACAAGGAGAAATTGCTGCAAAACGCTTGCAAAAGACGGTTGTCGTACTGGAAACATACCCCGGTGTGGATGACGTGGAAGTGCTGAATGCGCTTAAAAGTCGCCTTGCCCCGGACCTGTTTTTACATGCAGAATCGGCGCTATTGGACGTGGCGGAAATTGACCGCCTCACGTACCCGGACGTGACCGACGACCGTATTTTTGGCTACTTTACCCGCCTGAAAATCGGGCAGTTTTTTGACCCTGAAAAAGTCGAAAATATGCGCAAACAAGTGCGGGATGCCAAGGGTTTGATCGTTTTGTACGGAACCGGCGCGGCACATATTGCGGCCCAATGGGACCTGCTTATTTATGCCGATATGGCCCGCTGGGAAATTCAACTGCGGATGCGGCGGCATGAAACGGGGAATTTGGGCGCAAACAATAAATCGTTGGAATTCAGCCGTTTATACAAGCGCGCGTACTTCGTAGACTGGCGTGTGTGCGACCGTTTGAAACGATCTTTGATGCCGCATTGGGATTTTGTACTGGATACGAATACCAAGGGCAAACCAACGATGGCAAGCGGCACAGCGGTTCGGTCGGCTTTAACGCAAACGGCCAATCAGCCTTTCCGCGTAGTACCTTTCTTTGATCCCGGCCCTTGGGGCGGACAGTGGATGAAGGAAGTATGCGACCTCGATCGCTCGGCGGTAAATTATGCCTGGTGTTTCGATTGCGTGCCGGAAGAAAACAGTCTGTTGCTTGATTTTGGGGCTGTTACGATGGAAATTCCTTCCATCAACGTGGTTTTTTCTCAACCAAATGCATTGCTGGGCGAAAATGTGTACGCCCGTTTCGGCGCGGAATTCCCCATTCGGTTTGACTTTTTAGACACGATGGACGGCGGGAATTTGAGCCTTCAGGTTCACCCGCTGACCGAGTATATCCGCGAGCATTTCGGCGTGTTTTATACCCAGGACGAAAGTTATTACATGCTGGATGTCAAAGAAGACGCCTGTGTGTACTTAGGCACCAAGACAGATGCGCAACCCGAGGCCATGATTGCCGAACTGGAGGCTGCCCAAAACGGCGGTCCGGCTTTTGACGCGGAAAAACATGTCGCAAAATGGCCGGTTAAAAAACACGACCACGTGCTGATTCCAGCCGGCACCGTGCATTGCTCCGGCAAAAACAGCATGGTGCTTGAAATCAGCGCGACGCCCTACATTTTTACCTTCAAACTCTGGGATTGGGGCCGTTTGGGCCTCGACGGATTGCCGCGCGCCATCAACATCGGGCACGGCAAGGAGAACATCGTCTGGTCCCGAAACACGGAATGGGTGGCCGATAACCTGCTCAACCGCGTCACGCCAATCACGCAAGGTACCGGCTGGTGGGAGGAACGCACGGGGCTGCATGAAACTGAATTTATCGAAACCCGGCGGCATTGGTTTAGTGAAAAAGTGCCGCACGACACCAACGGCAATCTCCACGTACTCAACCTCGTGGAAGGCCGGGAAGCCATCGTGGAAAGTCCGACCAAGGCATTCAAACCCTTTGTGGTGCATTACGCCGAAACCTTCATCGTGCCGGCCTCCGTGGGCGCGTACACGATACGCCCGCACGGGGAAAGCGAAGGCCAGGTTTGTGCCACGCTTAAAGCTTATGTTCGATCATAACTGATTATAATACAGCCGTTTAACCAACTCAAACAAGTCAATAACCAACTTAGCGATACCATGTCAACGACAATCAAGGACAGCACCAACATGCGCACCGTTTATATGCTGACGGCCGTTGCAGCCTTAGGCGGTTTGCTTTTCGGCTACGATACGGCGGTCATTTCCGGGGCCATCGG
>JBAXTB010000231.1:0-9408 GCA_037130425.1 Bacteroidota bacterium | reverse complement strand
ATGAGTAAACATTGAAAATCAGCGATTTTAGGGTAAGAATTCGCTTTAGTTCATGGTATTGTCTCAAAAAGGAGCACATCACAAAAAGAAAATCAATCATTACCTTCGAAGCGCCTTAATATCTGTTTATTTCGGTTTTCTGATTCTTCATTATGCGTATAAGGGTTGTTTATATTACTTTAATTGCGATAGTGCTTCCGTTTTTGAGCAAAGGACAAACATTTCAAAATGAGTATTTTAACGAAGATTACGCGCATTATACCTCTTTATCGACTGCGCTCCTGCGGCCCGACGGCGTTCTTTTGTGTACCGTGTTTAACAAGGACTACAGCCAGTACAATTACGCGGCGGGAATCGCCAGTTTTTACGGAAACGGAAGCCCGATTTGGATTGTGGGCGACAGCGTCAAAAATCTGTTTTTTAGCGGAATGGTGCTGTTACCGGATAAGGGTTTTATTGCGACGAGTAACCGCCAAATCAGCACGCAAATATTCGATGAAGGCATTGTTTCGCGTTTTGACGCCTTTGGAAACATGGTTTGGAACAAGCAATTGCCCTTGGTTAACAACAATTTATCTAATAATTTAAGCATCGCCGGGCGGCAGTCAATTTATTTAGTCGGGAATACTTTTAAGTCGGTGTATGTTTCTAAAATCAATGCAAGCGGCACGGCAAATTGGGAAAAAGAAATTCCGATTGATTCCACGCACGACGCAACTTCAACGGAATTGGACAATGGGAATCTGCTGTTTGGCTTCAAATCCGATATAAAGAGCGACCATCACGGGCATCTGATCGAGGTGAATCCCGGCGGCGATGTTGTGCGCGCCATGTCGTTTGAGGATCGGACAATCGGGCAAATTATGGGGCTTCATAACGGGAACATCATCATGGTTTCCCGCTCAAATTTGAAGGATAGCACGGGCGAAAGCTGGGTTTCCATGCTTGACCCGCAGTTAGCACCCTTGTGGTCCCGAAAAATTGAAATTCCCGGCTGGAATATCAACAACATCATTGTTACCCCGAACCTGCAACAGGACAGCCTGAGTCTTTTGTTCAACAACAGTTATGATGCCGAACTTGGTATCCTTACGGTGGGTTTAGACGGCGCCTTGCACACAGCCAAAGCGCGGTTTGGTACCTGGGTGGAAGCGGCCATTCGAATGCCCGATGATGGCTTGTTATTGGCCGGCGCCAAGCTTTTTGAATCGTTCAGGCGCAGTGTTTTGGTCAAGACCGATGTTGAATATAATGTGGCAGGCTGTGAGGCAGTGAACCTGTGTAATGTTGCATATACGGCTGAAAATCTGGTATTTACACCTGAAAATATTGTTTTAAATAACACGACACAATTGATACCAATTCAATTGGCCGTTCAAAAATTGAATTGGTCAACCCTGAATTATTGCGGAAACCCGCCGGATACGGTCGCCTTGTTTACGGGCCTCGACAGCATTATTTGCGCAGGTTCTAAAACGCAGTTTTTGGCGCATGCAGGCGGCAACGGTTTCTGGAAATTTGAAAACGGTCGGCCAGATTATCAAAATTCCGGCAAAACTGGAACGACGCAATTCGACGCTCCGGGACAGTTTACGGTGACCCATACCACCACGGAAGCCGGTTGTTTTAAAGCCACCGCCAAGCAAATCGTGCAGGTACTTCCGCAGCCTAAATTAGTATTGCCCGGCGCAAACACGATTTGCGTAGGCGATTCCATTGTGGTTGAGCCGGAAATAACGGAGCCGAACGTTCAATACAAGTGGAACGACGGCTTGACAACGCCTCAACGCAAACTCGCCAAAGCAGGCGCTTACATCCTGGAAGCCATTAATTTAAAAGGCTGCAAAACCCGCGACACGACAATTTTAAAAACAACCCCGATTCCGGCGGTGCAGATTGAAGGTTTGGTGGAGGCTTGTAACGGGCAAACCATTGTACTGCAGGCAGTTGCGGATAGGCCAGGCTTGCAATATAAATGGAATACAGGCTTTGAAAACGCTGCCTTACCCGTGCAAGTTTCGGGTTTGTACACCGTGCAGGTAAATGACGGCCCCTGTATGGCGCAGGATACGATGCGTGTGGCGTTTAACGAATGTTGTAATTTGTTCATTCCCAATGTGTTTGCGCCCGGCAGCGGCGGCGATAATGCCATTTGGGCGCTGCAAAGCACATGTGGTTTTGTGCAATATCAGGTGGAAATATTTGATCGCTGGGGAAATTTGGTGTTCCAAAGTTCGGATCCGAACAGGTCTTGGGATGGCATGTACAAAGGGAATCTCTTGCCCAACGGCGTTTATGTGTGCAATTTAGATGCGGAAACTGAAAACGACGGCAAACGAACGCGTATTCGGCGGGTGTTTGATGTGGCAATTGTGCGGTAAAAGCGAGATAAATTGCGAGTAAATAAACGACATTTGCCGGCAGGTAAAAATTTTTCAAATTACGCGTTTTGCCTTAATACTACGTTGTCAATTGATGATTTTATCTTTTGGGTAAAGGATTTTTTGTGGTTTTGCTTGTTCGGCCCCCGACCCCTAAAGGGCAATGTCATTGACTTAAGGATTTAAGATTTAAGATTACATGATTTAAGATTTTAGATGGTGCGGTAACGCTTAGCATTTCGAAAGGCCAATCCTTTCCCGCAAGCGCCCATTTCCGTTACAAATACGAATAAAGCAACCGCAATAACCAGAAATACGCGACTACATCTTAAATCATGTAATCTTAAATCATGTAATCTCAAATCCTTTAGGGCAATGTCATTGACTTAAGGAAAAAGTGGCGGAATCACCTTATTCATGATGCTAACTTACGAAAAACCTCGGAGAGGTTTAATATTGGTAGAAATGATTGATTATAAAGTGGTTACGACCTCGGAGAGGTCGCACATTGGTTTTGGATATTCGCGGGAAATAAACCAACGTTAGACCTCTCCGAGGTCCGATAACAACCTGATAATCAATCTCTACCAATGTTAAACCTCTCCGAGGTTTTTCGTACATTGTTTGATGTTAAGAAATCACGCTCTATTCAAGGATGATTTCGTTTCAAAATCCTTAAGTCAATGGCATTGCCCTTTAGGGGTCGGGGGCCGAACAAGCAAAGAATGATCGTCCATACCAACAAAACTAAATTCCTTTAATTTGAAAAAGTAATATTAATACCCAAGCACTTCGCACACTTAAAAATGTCAATTATGAATGCTATAAAATTGGACGCTCAGGTTTTTCTTCGTCATACAATCTTGATGCTGTGCTTGTTGCATCTGTCTGCATCACAAACAACGGCCCAGGAAGTCCAAACCCGCCAAACCCTTGATTTCAACGACAACTGGAAATTCTCCAAAGGCAATCCCGCCCGCGCGCAGGAACGCGGCTTCAATGACGCCGCCTGGCAAACGGTCGACTTGCCCCACGATTGGGCCATCAGCGGCCCTTTTGATCCGAAGGCTTCGGGCGAAACCGGTAAACTGCCCTGGCGCGGCGAAGGCTGGTACAGAAAAACTTTCCAATGGGGAAAAATGGTGTCAACCAAGCGCGTGTATGCTGTTTTTGACGGCGTAATGGCCTTTCCCAAAGTGTACGTAAACGGCAAACTCGCCGGCGCCTGGGATTATGGCTACAACTCCTTTTACCTTGATATTACCGACCTGTTGCAACCCGGCACACAAAACCTCATGGCCGTGTATGTGGACACCCGCGCGCACGACAGCCGCTGGTATCCGGGCGCAGGGATTTACCGCAAAATTCAGTTGGTAACAACCGAACCGGTGCATGTAGGCGTGTGGGGAACTTACATCACCACGCCGGAAGTCAGCGATGCGCGGGCAAGCGTGCGCGTGCGAACAACGGTTGAAAACAAGGACGAAGCGGAAATGACGGTCAGTGTGCGCCAATCTGTTTTGGATGAAAACGGCAGGGTTGTGGCAACAGATTCAGTTTTTTGCCCTATAAAAGCAGGTGAAAATCATTCGTTTGAGCAGTTTTTGGAAATTTCAAACCCGCAGCGCTGGAGTCCGGAAACGCCGAAATTGTACCGGATGAAAACGCGGGTGTACCGCAACGGCAATTTATACGATGTGTACACCAGCAGTTTCGGTGTGCGCACGGCCCAATTCACCGCCAATGACGGCTTCCAACTCAATGGAAAACGCTACCAACTCAAGGGCGTTTGCCTGCACCACGACCTTGGCGCTTTGGGCGCGGCCTTCAACCGCCGGGCGATGCAGCGGGAACTTGAAATCATGAAATCAATGGGCTGCAACGCCATCCGCACCAGCCATAACCCGCCCGCGCCGGAACTGCTTGACCTCTGCGATGAACTTGGTTTTGTGGTCATTGACGAACTGTTCGACAAATGGGAAGCCAAGGCCGATTATTTGCCAGGCGCTGATTTTCAAGCGTTTGCGACCAGAAACGCCACGAATTTTCTGCACCGCGACCGCAATCACCCCAGCATTGTTTTGTGGAGTGTGGGCAATGAAATAGGCGATGCCCAGGGCAATGTAAACGGTGGTTTTGAAAAACTGCGTATCCTCGTCGACCTGTTCCGCAGCATTGATCCTTCGCGGCCGATTACCTTAGTTTGCGATAATACGGACGCTGCGGCGACCAGGCATACGGATTTTTACGATGTAATTTCATTCAATTACGGTCGCCGCTACTCGTTGGCGCGCAAATTGGCGCCGCAGAAGTGTGTCGTCATTTCCGAATCGGCTTCCACCTTGAGCACACGCGGTTTTTACGAACTGCCTTTGCCAGCCAAAGCCACCGATTTTACCGACGCCCTGCAAGTGAGTTCCTACGATTTGAACGCGCCGTGGTGGGCTGAAATTCCGGAGGACGATTTTAAATGGCAGTCGGAAGATACCTACGTGGCCGGCGAGTTTGTCTGGACGGGTTTTGACTACCTCGGCGAACCCACGCCTTACGGTTTTGATGCAGCGCAAAGCGGCCGTTTTAAACCCGAATCCCTCCCGCGCAGTTCCTATTTCGGTATTGTGGACCTGGCGGGTATGCCCAAAGACCGCTATTATTTGTACAAAAGTGTTTGGAAACCGGAAGAAAACACGGTGCATATTTTGCCGCACTGGAACTGGCCGGTCAAAAAAGGCCAAAACGTGCCGGTATTCGTGTACGCCAACGGCGACTGCGCGGAGTTGTTTTTAAACGGAAAATCCCTTGGGAAACGCTGCAAAAACGTCAGTTCACCCAAATCCACTGAGCGCTACCGCCTGATGTGGTTGGATGTGCCCTACGAGCCGGGCGCGCTTCATGCAGTGGCTTACAAAAACGGCACGGTCATCGGAACGGCGGATGTAAAAACGGCGGGTGTACCTGCTTCCATTCGCCTTACACCCGATCGGGATCATTTGCAAGCTGACGGCTCGGATTTGTCATACATACTTTGTGAAGTGCTGGATAAAGACGGAAATCTTTGCCCTTTAGCCGATAATACCTTACAAATCAAGGTAGAAGGGGCGGGTGTTTTGGCTGGTGCGGATAATGGAAACCCGGTTTCGCATGTGTCTTTTCAATCGGCCGAGCAGAAGGTTTTTAATGGGAAATTGATGTTGATTGTGCGGAGTGGAAAGGAGAAAGGGGGAATTCGGGTTAGAGTGGAAGGTAAAGGGGTAAAGGGAGGGGAGGTTGGGTTGCAAGCGGAGTAAGGGGACGTCCTTTTACTGCCGATCATTGGTACCGTATAAGTGCGTGTTGTATTCACGTGAGTTGTCATCCTGACGACGCAGGAGGAAGGATCTGCCCAAGGGCGAAGCGGGATCACGCCATTCCACATCTGGCAGATCCTTCCTCCTGCGTCGTCAGGATGACACCCGAGTGAAGAAGTATGCGCACGTTGCGCTCGGCGGCTTATTGAGCGTATGGAAGTTGGCCTTGTTTTAGGCTTTTGGGTAGCATCGGCGTAGATGCATTGATGGGCGTTTTATTTATTGGAGTAATTTTCAACGATTTGCGAAATTTCTGCTACAGTCATTTTGGCAATTTTGGCAATTCGCTCAATCGGTAATTCATCGTTGAACATCTCAATTATCATTTCAATTTTATTTTCCTCTTTCCCTTTTTTCTTTGCCGCAGTAAGTTTTCCTTTTTCGTCTTGCTCAGCGATGGATGCATTATCATAAGCTATCAATTCTTCTCTTTTCCATTTGTGTTGGTCAGCATCCAAATACGCCTCTCTCAATCCTTCATCATCTACGCTTTCGGGAATTACTTCCAGTTTTGGGGCGTTTTTGATAAAGAAAGTCCATTTATCAATCATCGTTTTCAGTTCATGTTCCTTCTTTTTAAATTTCGTCAGTTCAATAAAGGCAAAACGGATGTCCTTCAACTTATTTTCATAAGTTTTTTCATCTAAAAGTGAATGATAAGAAAGATAGTCAGCGCCTGAAAAGTATGAAAAATTGAGTATTCCGATAAATACGGTAGGTTTTAATTTGGGATAATCATCGCCTTTATCAATTTGCATTGAGTAGTCGCGGCTGGCATAATATTGAACTCGTTTGTCAAAACCGTCTGGCTCGGAAACCTGCATTTCTACCACGAATTGCCGCCCGCTATCTTCCGTAGCACGAACATCAATGATACTCGACTTCTCTCCTGCAATGCGCGGGAATTGGTATGGATTCTCAATTTTTACGGATGCAATTCGTTGTTTTCCTTCCAATTGCAAAACTGCATTCAGAAAAGAAATCAAGATTTGAGTTTTCTTTTTGTTGCCAAAAATCTTGCGGAAGGCAACATCATTTTTTACGTCTGCGAATTTCATCACCCAACAATTTGTGGCAAAGATACAAAAAAAGCAAGTTGAAACCAACCCGCTTTTTTTGCCCAAAGTACTAAATCCGAGCAATTGCCGCCGCGTAGTATCTGGAACACCAAGCGCGGCCGAAGCCATTCATGGCCGTCCTTATATTGTCATATTATCGACCTGTGACTTTATCGAAAAGCCGACAAAAGTTACCGCCACCTATTTTCATAATTTCATCCTCGGTAAAACCTACTTCCATCATTGCCTTTGCTACGGTGGGAAAGAAGCCATCTGTTTGATTTTCCCAAGCACTATTCGTTTGCTGTCCAAATCGTTGGTTCGAACCTTCGGGAATGGCCATTTTTGTATCGGTTCCAATACAGACATGGTCAACTCCAACGACATCCGCCATTGCCCGGATATTTTGCGCATATTCTAAGGGCGAACCGGCAAGGTGTGTCCAAACACCAATGAGGCCGCCGGCATTTGCTACAATTTTTGCCTGCTCTTTACTAATCAGTCTCGGCATCATCATTTTAGCCATCTTTTCATCCTTTCCCAACTTTGAATCAAGTCCCGTATGGGAGATGAACAAAGGTTGAGTGGAAACCTTAAGGGCATCATTGATTGCCGCATTGCTACAATGGGTAAGGTCAATAACAATTCCGAGCCTGTTACATTCTTTAATGACGGTTTTGCCGAATTCAGTAAGCCCTCCGTACTTGGGAGGGTCGGTATAAATGTCGCCCAGGGGTACCGAAAATTGATTGTCGTGCAGTAACCCAAGAAGTCTTAGGCCTCTCTTGTAGGCAACTTCCAACCGTTCAATTTTTCCTTCTAAAAAATGACCTCCTTCTACGGATTGAATGACAATCGGCTGATTTGTTTCATGCGCTTTTTTTAAATCTGAAAAGTTCAGTGCGCGTTTGATGTCGTTGCTTTTCAAAATGGCGTCCATGCCATCCAAACCTGTCAAGAACCTTTGGTATGGTTCGCCTTCCTTTGTCAGTTCCGGGCGGTCAACAGAAAATGTCATGCAGATGGCGGATAAACCTGATTTCTTTAGTTCTTTCCGCAGATCTACTTTCAAGTTTTCGATTTCCTTGGCATTAAATGGCACATCTATATGGTTGTGGGTATCTATTCCTATTGTATTGGTCAAAATATTGGTCATTGAACTACCCTTTTTCGGACTGGCACAAGAGGGTATAAATTGACTTATTAGCAAAATGGAACATATACCTGCCATATTCTTGACAATTGTTCTCCCTGACCACTTTTTTGTATTGTTCATTTTTTAAATTTTTTTAGTTACTGGCATCGTCACAAGGTCGTCAGTTTCCTTTCGATTTAAAAATCTCAAGGAAATGTGGGTTTATTTGGTAGATTTAGCCATTGCAAATGTATGGCAAAATCAGTGTTGCCAAATCTTATACCGAGATTAAAGTGGATTTGAAGGATATATGGATAAAAAACATTGATTTTCAATGGATTAGAACCCAGCCATTTTCACAACCACTTTGCGTTGACTATACAAGAAATTTTCAAGAATCGGAGAGGTCAAATATTGGTAGAAATCATTGATATATAACGGGTTTCGACCTCGGAGAGGTCCAACATTGGTAAAACATCTACCATGAATAAAACCAATGTTAGACCTCTCCGAGGTCCATATAAATACCTGATTATCAATTGCTACCAATGTTGAACCTCTCCGAGGTTAGAACATGATCCAATCATTTTAAAATCCTTCGTACACGTCTGATTCATCTGTTCAATATTCGATATTCCCTACTTTGCACAGGATGATTTTGGCAAAAGAAAATATATCCTACAATCCATACTGCTTCAGCACCTCCGCAGGCGGCCCGTCCCATTGGTTCGGCGTATTGCCCATGTACCCAATATCCTCAATGCCCATTTTGCTCGTCCAAAACCCGGAAGCCGTCATATTGCGCATCAAACTAAAAAATGCGACGCCCTGGCTCATGCCCGGTTTTTTGCGCTCCGGATAAGCGATATCTTCCACAATTTCAATGCGTTGCGCATCGCTGATGTCGATGAAGTTTTTTTCAAAACGGCGCTTCGATTGGTTGTCGAGCCAGGTAAGTCCGCCCCGCAGCGGAGTTTGCATGTCTGGCTGGTCTTTGGCCATGAATTCGATAAATGCCGGTACGCCCGCGTCCGTGGCGCTGCCCGAGTGCGCGTCGCGCGGGATGATGATGTCGACCAGCACTTCGATGGTTTTCATTTCATGCTTGGTGAAAAACTGTTCGGCGAAGAGCTTGGCATCGCGTTTCAGTTCATAGTCTGTGCGGCCGAATTGTTCGAATACGGGATTTTTTTTATCGCCTTCGGGGGCATCGTCGGCCTTGGGTTCAGGGCCAAAATCCAGCATCTCGGCGGCTTTAATTTGCGGGTTTAAACCAACAAGTCCGAGGGTAGTTAATCCAATGCCTTTCAATAAGTTACGACGTTTCATAAACGCGAGATTGTTTAGTTTTTACAATTTTTTACAGCCGCAGTACGGCGGAATATTTGTATTTTCTTTGCGGTGATCTGTTCTAATATCGTCAAACCTGTTCGCCAGTTTTGAGGTGTCATCTCCGACCAAAGGAGGAGGTGACATCTCAAAACGAA
>JBAXTB010000230.1:0-9459 GCA_037130425.1 Bacteroidota bacterium | reverse complement strand
AAATCATGGTTCAGACAGTGTGCCGTGCGCGGGAAATTGTCAGAATCAGGATTTAGAGGATTTTAGGGTTAGCAGGATTGAAATATCACAGTAAGCCAAACTTTTTTATGGTCAATATCCTGTAAATCTCAAAATCCTGCAAATCCTGATTCTGACAGTGTGCCGCGTGCGCGTGATTGTCAGAATCAGGATTTTCAGGATTTTAGGATTGGCAGGATTGAAAAAATCGCGGAAAGCCAAACTTTTTTGCGATCAAAATCGGGTAAATCTAAAAATCCCTAAAATCATGGTTCAGACAGTGTGCCGTGCGCGGGAAATTGTCAGAATCAGGATTTACAGGATTTTAGGATTAGCAGGATTGAACCCATCGCGGAAAGCCAAACTTTTTTGCGATCAAATCCTGTAAATCTAAAAATCCTGTAAATCCTGATTCAGACAATCAAAATGCCAAACCCAACGCCCCCTTCAATATTCGAAATTCATCTGTTCGATATTCGTTATTCCTTCTTCCGTCCCGAACGTACCCGATTTACAAACGCCTCCGCAATAGACGGATTGGCCGCCACAATTTCATACAACTCGCCGTCTTTCATCTTCAATTGCGTTTCTTTCGGTTTCAGCCCAAGCAGGGTTTCGTTGAATTTTGGGCTGCTCGACACCACATTCAGCGCGCCCGACTGGTAGCCGAAGAAATACCACAGGTCGTTGTTGACTTTCATGTACAGGTAAAAACGGTCGTCCTGATTGCCCGGCATTTTGTATTCCACAAACACGGTCATCATTTTGTTGATCGACTGGCCGTTGATGGAAACCACCGGGATTTTGTCATCCAGACTCAGGAACGACTGGTATTCCTGATTCCAGGTCACCGCATGGCGACCCAACATGAAGGCGTATTTGTTGTCGAGTTTAGGCAAGATAATCAGGTTGTTACGCATATTGCCCATCGCTTCTTCCACCTCTTTGTCATCGGTGATAAACTGGTTCAGGGCAGGCTGGTAGAAGCCGACATTGGTGTTGTAGATGGCCGGTTGGGCATCAAAACTGGCGGCATTGATTTCATTAATCATCACATCATACAACACCTTGGGAATGGTCATTTCCATACCGGTCATAAACTCGCCGGTAACATTGTAACCGCTGGTATCCGTGACGTTGTTGAACTCGGATTTCAGGCGGCCTGCGCCGGTCACTTTCATGTAGTTGAGGCCGGAACCGAGGTTGAGCGGCCCTTCGGCTTGTACCGTTCCAACGCGGTTGTCAAACACCATTTTGGCGCCGCGCCGGGCATTGCCGACTACTTTGGCCGAGTCGCCGAAGGTGAAACGGTCGGTTTTGGAGTCGTATTTGAAAACGCCCTCGCAGTCCATGAGCGCGCGGTCGACGCGCGCGTAGGCGGGTAAAAGGATACGCGGATAGGCTTCGCCGGTTTCGCGGGAGAGGTAAAATCCGGTTACGAGCGGGTCGTCGGCTTCGTTTTTAGACAGTTTATTCCGGATCACCGGATCGTTTTTGTCTACCTCGGTGCGAATGCTAAACCATTGATTATTAGGTAGTTTATTTGCATCGAGTTTGGCAAAACCCTCAAATCGAAGGTTCTTCTGGTTTGCTTTTAGAATGGCTTGTCCTTTAAACTTGGTTTTTACATCCATGCGGAAACTGTCTTTATCCGCAATATCGCCCGAAGCCGTCGTCAATACGTTTTTAGTGCCCTGCGTACCTTGTCCGCGGCGCTCTCCCACGATATTGTTGAAGAAAATCAACTGGTCGTGGCCGGGAATGTTGTACTCGTAGTTACCGCTCGCTTTGTACAATTTTTTGCCGAGGATGTCTACCGTTACTTTGTTGATTACGTGGTATTTATTGATGGTATCGGCAATGATCCGGGCATTGGTCAGTTGTTTCATTTTACCACCCGACTGGATTTCGATGTCGCCGGTTTCCGGATAAATGAATGCATCTGCGGCTTTGATCACGCTGACGCCCCCGATTTTTAACAGGTTGGATCGCATGTCGTACAAGGCCGTTTTTCCCAAGAATGACAGGGTATCTTGTTCCGGATCAATGGATACGAAGGCGCCGGGCTTCTTTTCATCGGCTTTAAACGTGATGGTCTTGTTCTTCATATCCCAGGTAAATTCGTTCATCGAAGTCCGGTATTTGTCAAGGGGCAGGGTCGTGTTGGCGCTTTCCGAGTTGGCTTTAAAGAGACCGGTTTGCTGGTCGAAATCAAGTTCGCCGTCTACGTTGCGGGAGTCAAAGGCGATACCTGCGCCGTCGAGGGATTTAATTTCGAGGTTAGCGGTATCAGCGCTGGCTTGGAATGGGCCGTAGGAAATGATTTTTGAGGTCAATTTACCTTCCGCCCATTCAAATTCACCGCGGCCTTTCAAACCGGTAGGCGTCAAAATGAGTACGCCTTTGTGCGTGTAGCCGGGCGATTTAAACAATTCGAAGGCCTTGGCTTTACTTTCTACATACATGGAGTCTTTGAACGGCAGCCAGTTCACGGATACGTTTTCACCTTTTGCTTGCGGGATTTTTACCGCGCTTGCCCTGTCTTCTTCCATGAAGAATTTCTTCGCCGTTCCGGTGGTTTGTTTCGGTTTAAACACTAAATCCTCCGATTCGATGTCGGCGGTGAGGTATTCAAGTTTGCCTTTTCCAAGGAAACCTTTGTTGCTGAGGTCTAATTCGCCCGTGTAATTTCCTTTTTTGGAATAGGTCGTGTAGCCCGTCGGCGGTGTTTTGTGTACAAAGCCGAAGGATTTGTCCTCTGTGCGCACCACGATGGTTTCTTTAAACGGCGGGAAAATCGTGGCTGGCGTCATTTCACCCCGGAATTTTAGTTGCTCCTTGGTGTAACTATCCAAACCGTTGAAAGAGAACGGGTCTAATTTAAAGTAAAACGAATCGCGCTTGTACACACCGCGCTGCGTTTCCGGGCGGTCGTAAAAAACAAAAGAGTGTTTTTTCGTTTGCAGGGAAGGGAAAATTTCAAGTTCTTCTTTACCCGATTTATTGTTCGGAGCATCCACCAACAACACGCCGGATACCATTTCAACCGTCGAATTCATGGAATTTGCGACGGGCTGGCCGGTTTTGTCCAATTGGCCCGGTTCCGGCAAATAAAAATCGAGGTGGCGCACGGAGTCAAATTCAACCTGGTATTTGTCGTAGGTAAAGTGCATGTCTTTGCCCTGAAACAAGGCAAATCCGGCAAACAAGCGCCCGCTGAAGCGCATGTCGCGGTTTTTAAGGAGCGTCACCTCCCGTTCGTTCGGAACCAGCGCGACTTTTTGGCGTTGGCTCAATTCAATTTTTTTGACCTCATAAATGTCCGTTTCTTTGGTTTTTAAGTCAAGTCGGGCGTTGGCTTTGGTGCTGGCCGATTGGATATTGATGCCGTCGTAGTCTTTTTTGCCTTGCGCGGCTAAGGCGTAGTGGGAAAGTTTGTCGCGCAATTCAATTTCATGCCGGCCAAAATAATAGTTGACAAAGCCGCCGGACACCAATTGCGCCAGCAAAGTCTGGATGCTTGAGTAGTCGAAACTTGGGTTGATGGCACGGGCAAAATCGTTGTCCGAAACGATATTGGAGCCTTTCTCGCGGGAAAGAATAAACAACGTCGAAATCGGGTTTTGCGACGCAAGGTGTTGCATCTGTTCGTATTGCGCGCGGTCGAAAAAGTTACTGCTCTCAAATTGAACCGTTTGTTCCACGCCTTTTGCCGTACCGATACGGGCGCCGATTTCCAGCGAATCCTGGTTCAAGTGCCAGGAAATTTTGTCGGTATTCAGGTTCATATTGTAAAAAGAGGAGAAAAACGGGTTTCGCTCCGATCCTTTTTCACCCCGCGTCAGGTTGATGACCTGACCCGGAATATCCACCCTGAAATTGACGGAAGGGTGGAACAAACTGTCTTCATCCATATACAATTTGGCGTTCACCCCTTCGGCCACAATACTCACTTCCCGTTTGATCAGAAACAAGTCACCGGTTCCATAAAAAACCTTTTTTCGTTTTTTATTATAGATATTCACCTGCGCCGGTTCGCCTTTTCCGCCGTAACCGTACAAGGAACTACCTGCCAGCCGGAAACCGCCGATGTATTCAATACCGTCGCCGATCTTATTGACTTTCAGGTTTTTATCAAAGGATTCAAATACCGGAAACTGAATATTGGTACGGCTTGAACCGGAGACCACATTATGTTCGAGGGTACCTAAAATCACGCGATTCCCGAAATAAAGCGGATAGGTAAATTTTACCGTATCGCAGTGAAACAGCGGTTTTTGCGCTTCAATTTTGTAAGTAATCAGTTCGGCTACAATGGAAGAATCAAGACCGGTTCCGGCCCAGTTTACCTTACCGCCGCGGCCAGTCCACAGGTTTTCATAAGGATCAAAATATCCGCTGGTGCCATACACAATAACCGAGTCCTGTTTCCGGATGCCGATCATGTTTATATTGTTGCAAATCAGACGCGGCGACTGGCCCTTCAATTCGAACGAAAAGGTTCCGCCCTGAATTTTCCAGGTAACGGAACCGCCTTCCCCGGTTTTGATGGCCCGGTGTTCCATAAAATCGTCCGAAAATTCAAGGAATTGTCCGATCGGTTTGGCGCGGCCTTTATCGAGCGCGGCCAAGGATTTTTCTGCAAACCCATGCCATCTGTCGAACAAAGTAGTGTCAGATGCGGTGCGCGCAGCCGTAACGGCGTTGATGTAGTTTTTAAAATAAGGGTAAGCCGATAGTTTCTGATCGAGTAACAAATTGGCTATCAATTGAATACGCGAAATGTCACCTGTTTTAAACTGCCCGGATTTATACGTTTTTTTAAAAACGGAAAAGGATTCTTCCAGGTCGGGACGCTTGGAAACGGTCATAAATTCGCCCAATTTTTGGACGAATTCTTCCGGATTGTCCGGAAATTTAGTCAGGGGCTGGGCAAGGACTTGGGCGGGGTTTGCTGCAATGGCCATAAATGCAAAAAGCACGGGCAATCGGAGCAAAACGGAATAAATGTTCTTCATAAATGAATATAAACTTGTTTGGTGGATGTAGGTTCCAAGACTGGCAAACGCAATTGCAGGCTTGTGCAACACAAGGGGAATAGTTTTTAACGTCAAAAGTCGGAATTTGGTGATATTTGACGCGCGATCGACCCAAGTATTTCAAGATGAACGGCTCAGAACTGACATTATCATTAAAACATTGGCTAACAAAGTGGACTGTTTGGGAGTATTTCCCCTGGTGGTTGGCCAATATGCCTGTGTATTTTTTTGCTGCCTGGTTTGCAGTGCGGGCCAGGAAGCTGTTTTTTTTCACCAATGTAAACCCGGCCATTCCCTTGGGCGGCGCGATGGGGGAGTCCAAACAGGGGATTTATAAATTGTTGCCGCCGGAAATTTTGCCGCCTACGCTTTTTGTGCCGGCGGGAAAAGCGATGGAACAAGTGATGGCAGAAATAGAACGCCTTGGTATTGAGTTTCCCTTAATCGCCAAACCAGATGTAGGCGAACGCGGTTTCCTGGTGCGCAAAATTGAGTCAAAACAAGCGCTAACCCTTCACTTACAGCAATTTAACATTAATTTTATATTGCAGGCATTTCTGTTTGAACCAATGGAAATGAGCGTGTTGTTTCATCGGTTCCCCGCAGACGAAAACGGCAAGCCGGGCGCATTCGCCATTACTTCCGTTTGCATTAAGGAGTTCCTGAGCGTGCGGGGCGACGGCGTGCGTGCCATTCGTCAACTGATGCAAAATGATGCGCGCGCAGCCTTTCAGATTCCACGTTTTGAACAGGAGAACCCGGCGCTTTTGGCCAATGTTCCGGCTGCCGATGCATTGGTTTTGTTAGAACCAATAGGCAACCACGTGCGCGGGACTAAGTTTCTTAACGGAAATCAATTCATTGATAAACAACTGATTGAAGTGTTTGAGCCGATTTGCGAACGCATTGATGGCGTGCTGTACGGCAGGTTTGACTTGAAATGCGCTTCCTTGGAGGCATTGCGGAAGGGCGCTTTCAAGGTCATGGAGATGAATGGCGTTTTGGGCGAGCCTGCGCACGTGTACGACCCTGCTTTTGGGATGTGGCGTGCTTATCGCGATTTGTACCGCCATTGGGGTATTATATACGCCTTGCATCGGGCGCAAATGCGAAAGGGAATTCGGCCGACGCCTTATTGGAAAGCATGGGCGATGGTTCTACAATATTATAGGTATAAAAAACAATGGGGAAAGCCGGGTTAATGCTTCAATTTAGCGCAAGCAGTTGAAAAAATACCCTTACCTTTGCGGCGCAAAAAATTCAATTCTTTAAAAAAGGGCAATAAAAGTCTTCAGAGGCCTGCGTTTCCTTCGGTTGTGTTGATTGCAAGCACATATCACCAAGGGCAATCAGTGTGATGCCCGCAACTTTTATTTCCATGGTTATTGGACCCAACAAAGTAGTGTCTGTACACTACACGCTTACTGAAGGCAACGCTGAAGGAGAATTGGTAGAAACCACCCAGGGCAATGAGCCGCTTTCGTTTATTTTCGGGATCGGCGCAATGATTCCGGACTTCGAACAAAATCTGAACGGTTTGAAGGCTGGCGACACGTTCGCATTCGGAATTGAAGCCGCAAAGGCTTACGGCGTTTATGATGAAACCGCGCTGGTTGAAGTACCCAAAAGCATTTTTGAAGTAGAAGGAGCAATTCCGGATGGTTTGCTGGAAATCGGCAACATGCTTCCCTTGACCGATCAGGACGGCAACCATTTTCAAGGTATGGTGGCTTGGGTAGGTCTTGATAAAGTAAAAATTGACTTCAACCACCCAATGGCGGGTGTAGACCTATATTTCTCCGGTTCAGTCGAATTGGTACGTGAGGCGGAGGCTGAAGAAATGGCGCACGGCCATGTGCATGGCGCGGGCGGCCACCAACACTAAGATAAATACTAAAAGAGAAACCTGCTCCAGCTTGGAGTAATGTCATGGCCAACAACGGTAATCACGGGTATCACCGCCTTTCTATGGCGGGATTAATCATCACCCTCGGAATCATTTACGGAGATATCGGTACGTCTCCTTTGTATGTAATGAAGGCGATTGTCGGGGAAGGAAATGTTATTGACCGATTGGTCGTATTGGGCGGCGTCTCCTTAGTTTTCTGGACGCTGACTTTGCAAACCACGGTTAAATATGTGCTGCTAACCCTGCGCGCGGACAATAACGGTGAGGGAGGCATTTTTTCTCTGTACACTTTGGTGCGGCGTCGGGAAAAATGGCTTTTATACGCAGCTATTTTGGGCGGCGCGGCCATGATTTCCGATGGTATGATTACACCACCGATTTCCGTTTGTTCTGCCATTGAGGGTTTGGAAATCAAATATAAAGGCATTCCGACGGTCGAAATCACCATTGCCATTATTTCG
Organism: Bacteroidota bacterium; assembly: GCA_037130425.1. GTDB lineage: Bacteria > Bacteroidota > Bacteroidia > Chitinophagales > Saprospiraceae > M3007. Next base: position 2,032 of record JBAXTB010000230.1, on the reverse strand, counting down.
CTCTTGTTTTTCGTGCAGCGATTCGGTACGGCAGCGGTTGGCAAAAATTTTGGTCCGATTATGCTGGTTTGGTTTACCATGCTGGGCGTTTTGGGTGTATCAACCATTGGGCATGATCTGGAAGTGATCCGGGCCTTAAGCCCGCATTACGGTCTTCAACTGTTGATTAGCGGCCCAAAAGGCGTATTGATTTTAGGCGCCGTTTTTCTCTGCACCACCGGGGCAGAGGCTTTGTACGCCGATTTAGGTCACTGCGGGCGCCAAAATATCCAGATCAGCTGGATTTATGTAAAAATATGCTTGGTATTGAATTATCTGGGGCAAGCAGCCTGGCTTTTGCACCACGAAGGTAAAGTCATGACGGAAAATCCGTTTTATGGCGTGATGCCTGAATGGTTTTTATGGCCGGGTATCATTATTGCCACTTTAGCCGCCATTATTGCCAGCCAAGCCTTGATTTCCGGGTCATTTACCTTGGTTTCGGAAGCCATTCGCCTGGGGCTTTTGCCAAAAATGACGGTAAAATTCCCGACGTTCCTCAAGGGGCAGATTTACATTCCGGCTGTCAATACCTTTTTATGGTTGGGATGTGTGTTGGTGGTTCTGGTGTTTCACGAAAGTTCGCGCATGGAAGCGGCTTACGGGCTTGCTATTATCCTGGCAATGTTGTGTACCAGTATTTTATTGGCTAACTGGTTGGTCATCAGAAGGGTCAATGAGATTATTGTTTGGGTAACCTTAGTTTTTTACCTTTCCATTGAAAGCCTGTTTCTGTACGCCAACGCATCCAAATTCCAGGACGGCGGTTATGTGACCGTTTTAATGACTGCTTTGCTATTCAGTATGATGGCTTTATGGGTAAAGGCCAAAAGGATTCGGCAATCTTATTCAGATGATGTCAGAATCAAGGATTATCTGGATCAGTTGATTATGTTGAGCAATGATGAATCCATTCCGAAATATGCTTCCAACCTGGTATTTTTAACGACGGCAAAACACCCTAAAAAGGTGGAGTCTAAGGTATTGTATTCCATTCTTCAAACACAACCGAAACGCGCGGATGTGTATTGGTTTGTACATATTCAAACAACCGACGAACCGTACACGCTTCAATATGAAGTCAATACTATTGCACCGGACGATGTGTATAAAGTAATATTCCGTCTCGGATTCAGGGTGCAGCAACGGATGAACGTATTTATGAACAAGGTGGTGGAAGAATTGGTTGAGAACGGCGAACTTACCGTGTATTCAAGGTATCACACCAGCTCAAATAAGTATCCGACCGGTGATTTCCGGTTTGTCCTGATCGAAGAATTCCTGTCAAACGAAAACGAACTTCCCTGGCAGGAACATCTGATCTTATCTATTTACCTGACCATGAAAGGCTGGGTTTCCTCGCCTAAAAACTGGTTTGGGCTTGACAGCGATTCCGTTGATGAAGAAACAGTACCATTGGTTGTGCAGCCGGTGAAGGATGTGAAGTTGCTGCGGGTGAATCGGAAGGGGAAGGAGGGGGACGGTGGACGGTAGACGGGAGACGGTGGACGGGAGACGGTGGACGGTGGCTTCGGGTTTGAGATTGGTTTTGAATTTGGCTTTTTTTGTTTTTGTTTTTGTTTTTGTTTTTTATTTAAAGGTTTGCCTTCGCCCGATAAAATGTTTCTTAATCGTTGGAAGATACAGGGTATCAATCTGGTGGATTTTTTCTTTAAAAATTTGCGAATCGCCGGATGTAGTAATGCGAATATGGGTCTTTTATAGCCTTATTAAAAAAGGGCAATTTGTTGACTACCAACAAATTGCCCTTTTTTGATGGGCCGGATTTGACAAAAAATCAAAAGCAAAATAAAGCAAAGGAGAACCTCAATTCAAAACCAACTTCAACCTCAAAACCAACCTCAAAACCAACCTCAAAACCAAATTTAAAACTAAGATCAAAACCAACCTCCAATTCAAAACCAAACTCAAGCCCAAACTGGATAGGCCCGGAAAAAGTTGACAAAAAAGAGTTGAAAATCAACTCGATTTG
>JBAXTB010000023.1:0-28275 GCA_037130425.1 Bacteroidota bacterium | reverse complement strand
TCTGCCTTCGGCAGATCCTTCGGCCGGTGGCCTCAGGATGACAATTGAGCCGTTTGGCGCTAAGACCCACTATTTGGCATTGTAATATTTTGTTAATAAAAAAGATAAAAATTTCTAAATATCAATTTTATACAATTTATTAAAAATCTATATTTGAAAAATATTCCATTTTTGGTACCAAAATTGCTATTCCATCATTATTCCAAATTGCGGCAATATCGGGCATCACCCAAAATTGCCGTTCATCAAAAAAACGCATCATGTCTATTCAAAAATCGAATACCAATAAAAGTTATGCAGCCTGGTTAATCATAGCCCTGCATGTTTCCCTCGCCGTTGGTTTGTACTACCAGCACACGCAGACTAAAACCTCGACGATTACCCGCGTACCACACGCGTCCGCCCCTGCTCCTGTTGCGGTTCCTTAAGCCTACCAGCGTTCCAGCAATTCCAGCACTTCCGCTTTTTTGCGCACCGATACCGGGATCAAGTCGCCGTTTTTCATCTTGATGTACCCCCCGTCTTTTTTCAGAAATTCTTGTACATACCGGAAATTAACTAAGTGCGTCTGATGCACCCGGACGAAGTTATGCCGTTCCAGGATCTGGTCGAACTGCTTCAGCGTGCGGGTAACAAACACTTTTTCGCCCGAAGTAAGCACAAAACGGGTGTTGTTGCCGTCAGCCTCGCAGCGTATAATCGAGTCGATTTCCACCACCAAAATCCGGTCCTGCGAGTGCAGGGAAATCCGGTCGGGCAGCACGTCGGGCCGCGCAATGGTGTCTTTGAGCAGGTTCAAACTCTCGGCCGTGCCGCTGCGTTGTATGTTGGCACGGTTAACAGCCTCCTTAAGTTGCTCAGGATCAACGGGTTTTAACAAATAATCAATGGCCGCGTACCGAAATGCGCGGATGGCGTATTCGTCGGAGGCGGTGATAAAAATAATGCGCGAGGAAATGCTGGGGAAAATCTCCAGCAGGTCAAAGCCCGTTCCGTCGCTGAGCAGGATGTCCAAAAATATAATGTCCGGTTGCACTTGCCGCAGCAGTTTGGCCGCGCTCACGATGCTCGGCGCCGTGCCGATGATCTCCACTTCGGGGCAATGCAGTTGCAGGTCGTTTTGCAAAACCTGAATCGCCTGCGGCATGTCTTCTACAATAATCGCTGTCATGTTTTTTAGTTTTTTTATACTTCGCGCTGTTTATCTTTGGCATAGCCTTCGGCCTAATTTATTGACAATCAGCGCTTTGTATGGCAATTTTTTCTAATATCGCAGCGCAGCCGGCAGCCGCACCACCACTTCCGTTCCGCTGCTTTCTCCTTTCACATCATTGATTTCCAGGGCAATATACGACGCGGCGCCGCGCATGGCTTCCAAACGCTCCTTGGTAACGGTTAAGGCCGTCGATTGGTGCCCCGGTTTGCGCGCCTGCCGCAACAGTGCCGCTTTTTCCCGGCCCACGCCATTGTCGCGGATGGTACAAGTCAGCAATTCACCGACTAACTCAAAACGAATGTCAATTTTTCCCGGGTATTGCAAATGCGATACACCGTGAATCACCGCGTTTTCAACAAAGGGTTGCAGCAACATCGGCGGCAACTCAACTTCCTCTGGATCAATGCCTTCCGCGACTTTAATATCAAATAAAAACGCGTTTTGCTGGCAAAATTGTTCCACCCGCAGGTATTGTTCCAGGGTATCGATTTCTTCTTGCAGGGCAATGGTATGCCGCCGCGAATTTGTCAAAATAGAGCGCATCAGTTTGGCAAAACCGTTGATTTCCTGCCGCGCCGTGTCGTAATCCCGCGTCGAAATGAGGGACTGAATGCTGTTGAGGGCGTTGAAAATAAAATGCGGGTTCATTTGAAGTTGCAGGGCTTTTTGTTCGAGTTGCAGCATTCTGTTTTGCACCTCCAATTGGGTGCGACGCGCTTGTTCATCCAGCCGAACCTTGCGCACGTAACGCAGGGCAAACCACGAAATCAGTCCGACAAACAAGGCCAACACCAAAACCTGAAACTGCCAATGCTGCCAAAAAGGTTTGAGAATGGTAAAAGACGCCGAAATCGGTTCGCTGAACTGCAATTCGTCGCTGGTGGCCTGCACGATAAATCGGTAATGCCCTGGCGCCAGATTTGCGTAGTTTACCTGATCCTGGTTGGTCAGCGGCGACCATTCGGCATCGGCGCCGTCGAGTTTCCACTGGTAACGTACTTGTTTGGGATTGGCTAAATCAATGCCTTTAAACGTAAAACTCAGGTGGTTCTGGTTCCAGGGCAGTTCCATGCCATCGCGCAGCCCGCCTTCGGCCAAATTGGCGAACGCAGCAAATTGCGTATTTTCTAAAGGCTTGTAAAACAAGGAAATACCCTTGAAATGCAGGAGCGGCGCGGCGCGTTCAAACTTGCGGTTGCTGGGCACATATTTGGTCAATCCGTTCATCGTCCCGAACCACATATTGCCCCAGCGATCGGTTATGGCCGCATCCTGGCAGGTTTCAATGCCAAGAAATCCTTCATTTTTCCCAAAATGCTGCACGTCGGCCAATTGTAAGGTCGCGCGGTCGGGTACTAATTTATCCACGCCGTTTTCCGTGCCTGCCCACATATTGCCGAAACGATCGGGCAGCAACAGGTAAATAATCTTTGAACTAAGATGGTGCGTTCCATTTAAGGCTTTAAACTGAGGTTCGCCCTTGGTTGACCCCGGTTTTGCGGCCACATACACGCCGTCGCCCCGAAAACCTGCCCAGCAGTTGCCTGCCTCGTCAAAGGCCAGCGCTGTGACCGGCCCCACCGGCAACCCGGCTTCCGGCCCGCAAATAATCTCCACTTTCCCGTTTATCAGGCATCCGATTTTCCCATTAAAGGTGCCGAACCAGATATTGCCCTGTTTGTCGGCCTGCATGGTACTAATCGCCGATTCGGGCAAGCCGTCGCGGGCGCCGTACAGTTTTACCGTAAAATTTTGGCTGTCGCGCGGGGTGTAACGCGCAATGCCGTCGGAGGAAGATGCCACCCAAACATCGCCTCTGCTGTCGCAAATAATTTTTTGAATCCAGTCGGAATGCCCGCCGCCGTTCGCGCGGGTGCGTACCTGCCTGCCCGTGGGGCCAATCACAACCACGCCTTTACCTTCCGTGCCGGCCCAAATATTGCCGAAATGATCCTCGGCCAGGGTACGGCATTTAATCCCATGCAAGTACCCGCTGTCGCGCAAAACCGGCTGAAAACCCGTAGAATCAAGCGTTTGCAAGCCTGTTTGCGACTCTGACAACCAGATTTTCCCCCTGTGATCTTCAAGCAAAGCGTAAATGCGGGTACCCAAAAGTCCGTCGTCGCGATCAAAATGCCGGAATGCCTGTCCGCTTACCCTGGCCACGCCGCTGCCGGATGTAGCAATCCACAAATTGCCGCTGTGGTCGCGCGTGATGGCGCGCACGTGGTTGTGCGGGAGGCCGTCGGTTTCGGTGATATGCGTGTAGGAACTATCGGCCGGGTTGATGATGGTGATGCCTGCATTTTGGGTGCCGGCCCACACTTCGCCGTCGGGCGCGGTGTACAGGCAAAGCACGCGCTCCAGGTCCGGGTTGTGGCGAATGGGGTTTGCCTGTTTGCTTTGTTCGTCAATTTGATAAATACCGTCGCCGAAACTGCCGACCCACAAGCGGCCTGTGCTGGTTTTGGTAAAAGCATACACCGGATTGCCGGGCAATCCGACCGGACTAACACTGTTGCGTTGGGTTATATCGCAACGCCAGGCGCCCCGGTGCGAACCGATCCAGAGAAAATTGCCGGACGGGAAAAAGGTGTAAATCCCCACTTCGTCCAGCACATTGCCAAACTTGTATTTTTTTAACTTATTTTGTTCAAGATCAAACAAATACACGCCGCGTGCGGTGCCGATCCACAAGTGATACGCGGCATCTTCCCAAAATGCGTTGACCGGCAAATTGCTTCCTTCCATGCCGGAAATCGCGTGAAATTGTTTACCATCGAACCAGGCTAAACCCTGGCTGGAACCAACCCAAATCCGGTAGCGGCTGTCTTCAAAAACGGCACTGATAAAATTGGACGGCACGCCTTCCCCCACACCGAAGGTTTCAAACGTATTACCGTCAAAGCGGGACACGCCGCCGCCCTGCGTACCGAACCACAAATAGCCCTTGCTGTCCTGATACGCCGCGTACACCTGCGATTGCGGCAGACCTTCGGGCAAAGAATAAGGAATAAAATTATAAGGCTGACTAAATGCGCTGAAAGCCGGGAACAGGCAAAACGCGATGAGCCAAAGTTGAACGCTTAACTGTTTAAAACCAAGCATACCTATTTTATACAGCACCTTGCATCGGAGCAGCGCGTCGATCGCCATGTTTTGTACAGCATTATGTTTGAGCATGTTCATTGCAATGCAAGGTCGTAAAACTTCGGAATATTGTTTTTGATAATGCAAACTACGGACTTCGTTTCCATCCGGACAATAGCGTTTGAGCATCTTGTGCTTTATCTCAATTATTCGACGGTCGCCAACGTTTATTTGCATAGGAATAAACCCTATTTTTGCAGTTCAAACCCTTGGGCACTCATTTTTGTTATAGCATTATTCGTTGCTAAAAGGGCTTTAACCTTGAAATTTTTGCACATCACCAAAACAGCATATCAAATTCAGCATGAAAAATATCGTTTTAACCGCTTTCACGCTTGTTTTCTCAGCAATAATTGCCTCCGCTCAGGGCATTGAGTTTTTCCACGGCCCTTGGGCTGAAGCCCTTGAAAAGGCCAAAGCAGAAGATAAGATCATTTTTGTCGACGCTTATGCCTCTTGGTGTGGCCCTTGCAAACGCATGTCGAGCCAGACTTTTCCCGATCCTAAATCGGGCGAATTTTACAACGCCAACTTTGTTTGCCTTAAAATGGACATGGAAAAACCGGAGAACGCGGAGTTTGCCGGCAAATACCCGGTTGGTTCTTACCCAACACTCATGTTTATCGACGCAGAAGGTAAAATCGTATTGAAAGACGTCGGTTTCCGCGAGGTCGATCCCTTTATCGAAATCGGCAAAAAAGCGCTCGGAAAGGTTACAAAATCAGTGGATTATGAAAAAGGTTACGCCGACGGCAACCGTGATCCGAAGTTTTTGTACAACTACATACACGCGCTCAACCGCACAGGCCAGTCATCTTTGAAAGTAACAAACGAATATCTGAATACCCAAACCGACCTCACTTCGGAGTTCAACCTGCGTTTTATCCTGGAAGGCGCGGTGGAAGCCGACAGCCGTGTATTCGACTTGCTGGTAAAATATCAGGATAAAATTGTGGCCCTTGCCGGTAAAGACGCGGTGGCGAGCCGCATTGAAACGGCTTGTAAAAACACGGTAAAAAAGGCTATCCAATTCAAAAGCGAAGCCTTGCTGACGGAAGCAAAAGATAAAATGAAAGTGGCCACGCCTTCACGCGCCAAGTCTTTCAACTTTGAATCAGATTTGTCGTACTACACAGCCACTTTGGATGCCAAAAACTATCTGAAAACGGCAAAAGCCTATCAAAAAAGCGAAATTCAAAACAATTCTGCGAAACTGGAAGACTTAGTCATCTCCCTGATTCGCGCTTTCCCGGACGACCCGAAAGTATTGGAACAAGCCGGAAAATGGGCTGAGAAAGCAGCCGAAACGGGCGGTTTGCCGGAGTATTACCTGACCTGGGCTGAAGTTTTGAAAAAGCAAGGCAATAAAGAAAAAGCCCGCGCGATTGCGCAAAAAGGCATTGACGCCATCGGTTCTAAGGACAACGGTATGCGCACACGCATCGAATATTTTATAAATTCATTGGGATAAGCCTCCCATTTCAAGCGGTTTTATGCTTCTGAAACGACCATTTTTGATTGCGTTGTATTTTTTACTGCCCTTGGTAATCAGCGCGCAGGGCATCCAATTCGACCATGACGGTTGGACTTCGGCGCTGGCAAAGGCTAAATTCCAGCATAAGTTGGTCTTTTTGGACGGGTTCACCGTTTGGTGCGGGCCTTGCAAATTGATGTCAAGCAAAACCTTCCCGGATTCAAGCGTGGGCGCTTTTTTCAACGAGCATTTTGTCAATGTAAAAATTGATATGGAGCGCGGCGAGGGCATCGAATTGGCCAAACGGCTCAATATTCAATTGTATCCCACGCTTTTATTTGCCGACGGCGATGGAAACGTGGTGCATCGGGTGGCCGGGTATTACGGCGTGGAGGAATTCAAAACACTTGGTCGCTTAGCCCTCGACCCGGAAAAAAACCTCGCGGCGCTGGAGCAAAAATACAAATCCGGCGATCGCTCGGAGACTTTGTTAAAGGACTTGATGGATGCTAAAACAGCGGCATACGACCCGGAAGTAGGGAAAATTGTACAGGAATTTATCAAAACGCAAAAGGATTTGGGGACGCCCAAAAACATGGAGATCATTTTTACAAATGTGGATGATCCCTTCACCGATGCGTTTAAATATTTGGTGGCCAACCGAAAAAAATTCAACGAGGTTTATTCGGAGCCTGCCGTAAAAGAGCGAATCGATCAGGTTTTTGAAACCTACTTGCAAACGCATCCGGCCTTACAACTTGGGGAGGTGCAACGGCTTTATGGCACGGTTTATCCTGAACAAGGCGAAAAATTGGCTTCCGCTTACCGATTAACCTATTACCGCCAACGCAGTGATTCCGAGCGTTTTGCGCAATCAGCCCTCGATCATTACACCCGCTACCCAAGCACGGATGCGGATGAACTGAACGAAATCGGTTGGATTTTCAGCCAGGAAGTCAGCGACCCGAAGATGCTGGAACAGGCGATCAAATGGGCCAAACAATCGTGTAAATTGCGTGAATCCTATTATTGCCATGAAACCCTGGCCGCCTTGTATGCTAAAACAGGAAAGAAAAAGCAGGCCATAAAAGAAGCAAACACGGCCATAAAACTGGCAAAAACAAGCAATGAAGAGGCCTTAGAAGCCCAAAAAGTGCTGAACGAGTTGAACGGTAAAAAATAATTAACCATGGTTGCACCACGCGATGAACAGGAATTGCTCCGACAAGTATTGATCATTTTTTCTGCGCACTTAGAAAAAAGCGGCTTTCGCAAAACGCCCGAACGTTTTGCCATTTTGGAGGAAATTTACAAACGCACCGATCACTTTGACGCGGAGGCGCTTTACATACACATGAAAAACAGGAGTTATCGGGTGAGCCGGGCCACGGTGTACAACACGCTCGAACTGCTGGTTTCCTGCGATTTGGTGAAAAAACACCAATTTGGTAAAAACCTGGCGCAATACGAAAAATCGTATGGGTACAAGCAACACGACCACGTGATTTGTGCAAATTGTGGGAAAGTAGTAGAGTTTTGCGACCCTCGGGTGCAACAGATCAAGGATATGGTGGGTGAATTGTTGAATTTCAAAATCACCCACCACGCCCTTAATTTGTATGGAATCTGTGGCAATTGCCAGAAAGAAATCGAATTTGGCATCGTCCGCAAACAACCAAAAGCATTGGAAGACGACGAGCCTGGCTGGGGCGATTAATACCAGCCCACACAGCAGCGGCGTATTACTCTACCACCGTAACCTTCAACATATTCGTCCGATAGCGCTTGTGCATTGGCATTGAGCCGGTATTGATAACCGTATCGCCGCTCTCGATATATCCTTCAGATTTCAAAATTGCGATAGAATCATCAATGGTTTCGTCTGTCGTCGAAAACCGATCATAATAAAAGCATTGTACGCCCCAAAGCAGGTTCATGGTATTCAGCATGTGCATTTGATCGCTGAACATGAAAATATTTGATTTCGGGCGGAAACTGCTCACCTTAAAGGCCGTATAGCCGGAAGTTGTCATGCCTACAATTCCCTTGGCGCCGATTTCTTCGGCCACGCGGCAGGCATTGAAACACACCACGTCGGAATGGAAAATGCGTGATTTTTCTACGGCGTGCGGACGTTTTCCTTCAATTTGCGGCCAATAATGCTTTTCTGCTTCCGCGATAATACGCGTCATGGCTTGTACCACCAATACCGGGTGGTCGCCTACGGAGGTCTCTCCGCTCAGCATTACAGCGTCTGCACCGTCCAAAACAGCATTGGCTACGTCAGTCACCTCCGCGCGGGTAGGCGAAGGGTTTTTGATCATACTATCCATCATTTGGGTAGCCACAATCACCGGGCGCGCATACTGCATCGACATTTGCACGATCATTTTTTGCGTCATCGGCAACTTTTCAATCGGCATTTCAACGCCGAGATCGCCGCGGGCAACCATGATACCGTTGCTGGCTTTGATAATGTCGCGGATATTTTTGATCGCTTCCGGTTTTTCAATTTTAGAAAGTAACTTGGCCGGGTGCCCCTTGGCTTCCACCCGCCGGCGCAAGTCTTCCACGTCTTCAGCGCGGCGTACAAACGACAGCGCGATCCAGTTCACCGGCTGGGTCAGGATAAAATCCAGATCCTCCAGGTCTTTTTGCGTCAGCGAAGGTTGCTTAATGTTGGTATCGGGTAAATTTACCCCTTTATTGCTGCTCAACACACCGCTATAAAGCGCCTTCAGGCGAACCGTATCTTTTTTGTTGGTTTCAACAACTTCAAACACCAATTTACCGTCGTCCATCATAATACGCTCACCCGCTTCACAGTCTTCTGCAAATTCCGGGTAAGACATATAAATATGCTCCAAGGTGCCTTCGCAATCGTAATTCACGATGGTGATAATATCTCCGGCAGCCAATGGCAGCGCGTTATCCTTGATTTTACCAACCCGCAATTTAGGCCCCTGCAAATCGGCAAGGGTGCTCAAGTGGGTTTGGTATTTCTGATTGATGGCCTGAATATGTTGAATGACGGCGAGGTGATCAGCGTGTGTACCGTGGCTAAAATTGAGTCGGAACACATCAACACCAGCATTTGCCAGTTCCAGCAATTTCTCATAACTGCTACAGGCTGGCCCTACTGTGGCCACGATTTTCGTATTTTGTGAACCGTCTTTTCGCATTACCGGAGTCTTTTTTTCTCCCAAGGTAATCGCTTCTGTCTGTGACATGACAAGTTTTTTTATTAAGTGTAAAAAATACAATAAGGAACAGCTACAAAAGTAGTGTTATTCCGGGCAGAAATTACACTATGAAATGTTCAGTTTGTGATAAATTTCTTTAATTTGTCTTGAAAGTAACAAATATATACGCTCAACTTCTGAACCTCCAACCGGTCTAAGTGTTTGATTTACAAAACCCATACGTAGCTGGCATTTAAAGCAGTCTAAAAATTCCGTCCGAAAAATTTTTTTTAAAGCGGTAATCGGTGTTTCTTTGCGGCTCGAAAAATTGACTTTTTTTCACTAAAAGTTCATAAAAACATGGCAACAACTGTAGCCGATCGCGTAAAAAAAATCATCGTTGACAAACTGGGTGTCGATGAAAATGAAGTAAATGCAGAAGCAAACTTCATTCAAGACCTGGGTGCCGATTCCCTTGATACGGTAGAGCTGATTATGGAATTTGAAAAAGAATTCGATGTGGCTATTCCGGACGAGCAGGCCGAAAAAATTACTACGGTCGGTCAGGCGGTCGAATACTTGGAAGCTCAAGTAAATGCTTGATAAACAAGCTCCTATCCACCTGATACCCGGTTTTCGTGTACGGAAAGGTTCAAGGCGATTTCGTCTTGAACCTTTCGTTTTTAGCAATACGCGTAAAATGCATGCGTTCGGATAACAGCTTTTTGTCCGAACCTTGTACATTTGCCCGCTTGGAAGCACATACACTTCCTCCCGGATAAACCGAAAGTTCAACAAATCAACCACCATTTTGCATGAAACGAGTCGTCGTAACTGGCATTGGCGCGCTCACTCCGATTGGCAACACGGCCATCGGGTTCCTTGAAGGCCTTCAAAAAGGCATCAGCGGCGCAAATCTGATTACCCATTTCGATGCAACCCTTTTTAAAACCAAATTTGCCTGCGAGGTCAAAGGCTTTAATCCGGAAGATTTTCTGGATAAAAAAGATGCGCGTCGTATGGATCGCTTTACCCAATTTGCAATGACCACCGTTGCGGAAGCAATTGCGGATTCCGCACTTGATCTTGACCAGATCAACAAGCAACGGGTCGGGGTCATCTGGGCATCGGGCATCGGTGGACTGGCAACGCTGGAAAAAGAAATTGAAGACCATGTGTTGGGCAATGGTACGCCCAAACACAACCCTTTTCTGATCCCTAAAATGATCTCTGACATTGCTGCCGGACAAATTTCGGTGCAATACGGATTCATGGGCATCAATTATTGCACGGTGTCGGCTTGCGCATCTGCGTCCCACGCGCTCATGAATGCCGCTGATTATATCCGTCTGGGTAAGGCAGATATCATCGTAACCGGCGGATCGGAAGCAACCATCACCAAAACAGCTGTCGGGGGCTTCAATTCCATGAAAGCCCTCAGCGAACGCAATGATGATTTCGCTACGGCATCACGGCCTTTTGACAAAGATCGCGACGGTTTTGTGCTGGGCGAAGGCGCCGGCGCGATTATCCTCGAAGAATACGAGCACGCCAAAAAACGCGGCGCCCGCATTTATGCAGAGGTAGCAGGAACGGCAGGAACGGCGGATGCCTACCATATCACCGCACCCCATCCGGAAGGCTTGGGTGTGATCAATGTGATGCGTTTGGCGCTTGAAGATGCCGGTATGAACCCGGAAGACATTGATTATGTCAATGTTCATGGCACCTCTACCCCCTTGGGCGATGTGGCCGAACTCAAAGCCATTAAGACTGTTTTTGGCGACCATGCTCTGGCGATGAACATTTCGTCAACGAAAAGTATGACAGGCCATCTGCTTGGCGCGGCAGGCGCGATTGAGGCGATTGCCAGTATTCTGGCGATGCGACACGATTTCGTTCCGCCGACCATTAATCACTTTACCGATGACCCTGACATTGACCCAAGACTGAATTTGACATTTAACGAGGCTCAACACCGTAAACTCCGGGCTGTCATCAGCAATACTTTCGGATTCGGCGGGCATAATGCCTCGGTCATCCTACGGCAGGTATAAACGCAGGGCGGGATATTTTATGCCATAAAACATCCCGCCCTGCGCTAAAATCGGCTCAAAACTTTTGTAGCTGTGCGTTTTCTTCGACGATTTTACAACTATTACTTTCACCCGGACAAAGAACTTGCCCGTCGCCTGAAAGGCTTGATCGGTTTTACGCCCGTTCACATGACCTTATTTAAACTGGCGTTTTTTCACAAAAGCACGTTTTCGTCCAATGATTACGCTATTTCAAACAATGAACGCCTTGAGTTCTTAGGCGATGCCGTGCTCAGTACCATCGTAGCAGAATACCTGTTTAAAAAATACCCGAACAGCGACGAAGGCTTTCTGACCAAAATGCGTTCGAAAATCGTTAAGCGCAATTCATTGGATGAAATTGCCGATAAAATGGGCCTTGACCTGTTTTTGGCCAATTACAACCAAACGCGCCTGTCCAAATCCATGCTTGGCAATGCGCTGGAAGCTTTGGTGGGGGCGGTGTATATTGAGGTTGGATACGATCAAACCAAACAATATGTCATCCGTCGGGTGCTGCGCCGCTACCTCGATATTCACGAATTAGAAAGTTACGACGATAATTACAAAAGCCAACTCCTTGAATGGTGCCAGAAAAACGGCCGCCAGATTGAGTACAAGGTAATGGCAAAATACAAAAGCGAAAAACGCGATAAATTCAAGGTGGCCGTGTACATCGACCACAAAAAATTAGGTACCGCCGACGATTTTAACAAGAAAAGCGCGGAACAACTTGCCAGCGAACGGGCCATGACTGCCCTCGGCATCCTCGGAGGTGGAACCGGCGTTATTCTTGCTGTTGAAGAAGACGAAGAAGAAGCGTGAAAGCCGATTTAGAGTGGATGGGACACAGATGACAAAGCCCCCTACAGGGCAATGTCATTGACTTAGGGATTTTAAAGTCCTGAAAGGACGAAATCATTAACACAGGGTAACACCCTGTGCCTTTGAAGCCGTGTGAGATCTAAGCCCTGAAAGGGCGAAATCATCCGGCGCTACGTATGATTCCGCCCTTTCAGGGCTTCTCAAAAACCTTGGCTATTTTAAATTGGGCGTTGCCCAATTCTAATGATTTCGCCCCTTTGGGGCTGTGGTACCCCTTAAGTCAATGACATTGCCCTGCAGGGGTCTGCGTCATCCGCGTCCCATCCCCTCGCAAGCGGAAAATCACCGTCCAAAATCATCCTGCAAACGCACAATATCATCCTCATCAGAAGGATGCTCAGGATCCGTATGTTCCCAGATTTCGGCCACAACGCCCCAGTTTTCAAGGCCAACCAAGCGGTGGCGTTGTCCTTTGGTCAGGTTGATGACTTCGCCGATGGGCAAGTTTTTAAATTCCTTCTGTTCGTCGGTATCGCTGATGTATAAGCCGGCTGTTCCGCCGATGGTGCGCCAGATTTCGGCACGACGGAAATGGTATTGCCACGACAGGCGTTTGTGCGGCGCCACCACCAAAATCTTAGGACTCAATTTATTGAAACGACCAAAATCAGTCATCGACAAATGCGGAAAATAGGTTTCGATGAACTTGGGCGCCTGGTTTTCAGCAAGTACGAAAAAACCGCCCCAAGGCCGGCTCAAGTCATGATTTTCGACAACAAATCCTTGTTTTTCAAGGGATTGCTCTACGATTTTAAAAATCGTGTCCGCGTCGGCGTTCGCTGGAATATCCAAAAATGGCATGTCGGTGTAATGGTTTAGCAAAACGACTCGTAGGCCATTTTCAAATTATCGGCAATGAGTTGGGCAGGGCGGCCTTCAATGTGGCGGCGTTCAAGGATATGAACCAATTTGCCGTCTTTGAACAGCGCAATGGCCGGAGAGGACGGTGGGTAAGGCAGCAAAAACTCGCGCGCCTGGGCAGTCGCCTCTGTATCCACACCGGCAAATACGGTGTACAAATGATCGGGGCGTTTGTCGTTTTGCAGCGACATTTTAGCGCCCGGACGAGCCATCGCCGCCGCGCAACCGCATACGCTGTTCACCACCAACAGGGCCGTACCTTGTTGGTTTTCAAGTTTTGCAATCACTTCTTCCGGCGTTTGAAGACCTTCAAAACCAAAATCGGTCAGGTCGTTTGCCATCGGGGCAGTAAGTTGTATCGGGTACATCTGCGAATAATTTTATGTTTGAATTAGATCAATTGAATATTTTACCCCGCCGCAATTGATTTTGATGATTCAAAACCCAATGCTTTGGCGTATAAAACGGCCACAAATATAAGCACGTTTAGAACAATTCTAAACACCAAAACAGGGGCTTTGTTTAACGAATTCCTTCTAAAATCTGACGAACCAACCCCGGCCCCTCATACACCAAACCAGTATAAACCTGCACCAAATCTGCGCCCGCATCCAACTTTTCCTGTGCCGATGGCGCCGAATCAATGCCGCCCACGCCGATAATGACTACGCCTGCCGGTAATTTTGCCCTTAAAGTACGAATCACCTCGGTCGAACGCGCGCGCACAGGCACACCGCTCAAGCCGCCCATACCGATGGTTTCCACTTGCGTCGCGGGCGTATGCAGGGGCGCCCGCGCGATGGTCGTATTGGTGGCAATTACGCCCGCCAAACCGGTTTCACTTACAATGGCCGCAATATCGTCGAGTTGTTCGGGTGTAAGGTCGGGCGCGATTTTGAGCAGGATGGGTTTTGGCGCCGCTTGAGCCTTGTTTTTTGCCTGTAAAAGGTTCAAAAGGCGGGTTAATGGTTCTTTTTCCTGCAAAGCCCTCAAGTTGGGCGTATTCGGCGAACTTACGTTGACCACAAAATAATCGACCCAGGGAAACAAGGCTTCAAAGCAAATTAAATAGTCGTTTTCCGCCGTTTCATTGGGCGTTACCTTGTTTTTGCCGATGTTGCCGCCGATGATGAGTCCGCCCGGAACACCTTGCGCGCGCAGGCGACGAAGCCGTTCGACCAAAGCCTCTAAGCCTTCGTTGTTAAAACCCATGCGGTTAATCAAAGCATTGTCTGCCGGCAAACGAAACAAACGCGGCTGCGGGTTTCCGTCCTGGGCCAAGGGCGTAACCGTACCCACTTCTATAAAACCGAAGCCTAAGCAAGCCAAACCGGCAATATGCTTTCCATCTTTGTCAAAACCGGCGGCTAAACCTACCGGATTGGGGAAGTTCAGGCCCAATACTTTTTTTTCAAAACGTTTTTCCGGCAAACAAAACAGGCTGCGCATCAACCAGCGCGTAGGCGGGAACGCGGCGGCAAGATCAAGCCAAAATACGGTGATACGGTGCGCGCGTTCCGGGGAAAGGGCAAAAAGCAGCGGTTTGAAAAACTGGTACAAAATATTGAAATTCTGAAAGTTATGAACGGATTTCCTTGCGCAGTTTATCCAAATCCCGCACGAGCAGGCGCGAGCGGTTGAAGGTCAGCAGTTTATCGGCGCGCAGGTCGTTGAGCGTGGTAGTGACGGTTTGTCGGCTGGTAGCGGTGAGGTTGGCAATTTCCTGATGGGTGATAAAATTGCGCACCACCCATTCATAACCAACGCGTTGGCCTTTGTTTTGAGTCAGATTTACCAAAAACTCCACAATGCGGCTGCGGCTGTCGCGAAAAACCAGCGATTCTAAGCGGCGTTCCATTTCCAATTGGCGGGTGCTGAAAATGCGCATAAAAAACATGTTTACCTCGCTGCGATCACGCATCAAATCCCGGAGTTCTTCAATGTTTACCACACAGGCGCTGGTGTTTTCGAGCGCAAGCGCAGTGTCGTGGCGGCGTTCTTCACCAGCAATGGCCAACTCTCCGAACACCTCGCCCTTGCCTAAAATGGCCTTGGTTACTTCCTTACCTTCGTCGTTCATCGCCGAAATTTTCACCCGGCCTTCCGTGATGAAAAAGATGCGATCCGACAGTTCATCCGGCACAAAAAAGGTTTCCCCTTTGCGCCAGGTTTTATGAATATGTTTATCCATCCGGTCTTTGTCGCCCAATTTATTCGGACAAAGCAAATGGGTCACGTCTATATTTTCAAGATGCCACAAGGCTTTCATATTGCAAGGTTATTCGTCTAACTTCAGTTCAAATCGCGTCATCAAATCGGCCACAAGCGGGTTTACCATTTTCATTTGATCGAGTTTTTCACGCGCGGTCAATGGGCGTTTGGGCGCATTCGTTTTTTGCTCGGCCACCAAGGTTTCATCGATGACGACCTGTATTTTAATGGCTGAATCATGCAAACGGTTGCGCAAGGTATCCATAATGCGCATCAGTTCGGCCTGCACGTGGCTGCTGTCAATCGTGGATTTTACGTGGGCGATCACCGTTTTGTCGCGCAGTTCGAGTCGGGCGCTGTGCAAGGCCATGCGCACGAGTTTCGACTCCACCACATCGGCGTAGGCTTTCCATTCTGACTGGGCCGTTTCGAGCGACAAACGGCTTTCCATCGAGGCTTTGCGGGCCTCTTCCACCTCCACGGCATCTTCAAATGATTTCAGGCTGAGCGAAATTTTTTCCGCTTTTTTCGTCTTCATTTGAAGTTCCAAAGCCAGTGCCGCCATTTGATCGCTGCTCAAAGGCTGGGCGTTCGGCGCTTGTGCATTCGTGCGAATCTCTTGTCCGACAGGCGTTTGCGCGCTTGTTGGAGCGTTTGTCGAGCCTCCCGAAGCGCTTATGTTGCCGTCAGGAGTTTTTTTTTCCAACGAAGGCGTTTGTGCGGCTTTCACGGCCCGGTTGATGTACCCCATTTTAATCAGGGTCATTTCCACGTGCAGGCGTTTGTTGCGGGCCATTTTGAAATTAATGTCGCAATCATTGGCCAAATTCAGTGCCGTCAGCAAAAAAGACGAGGGCGCCACGGCTGCCTGGCGGCGGTAGCGCTCGCGCAGACTTTCGCCGGTTTCAAGCAATGCCAGCGTGGCTTCGTCTTTGCAAACTAAGATATTCCGCAGGTGTTCGGCCATGCCGGTCACAAACACATCGGGTTCAAAACCCTTGCGCAAAATCTGGTCAAACAAATTCAAAATCGCGGGTACATCCTCGGCTAGTAAAGCGTCGGTAAGTTGGAAATAATAGTCGTAATCGAGTACGTTCAGGTTCTCGATGACGTCGTTGTAGGTGATTTTTTTGCCCGAAAAACTGGTGATCCGGTCAAAAATCGACAAGGCGTCGCGCAGGGCGCCGTCGGCCTTTTGTGCAATGATGTGCAGCGCATCGTCCTCGGCCTCAATGCCTTCTTTTACACAGATTCCGCGCAAATGCAGCACCATATCGCCGGCCGTAATGCGCCGAAAATCAAAGATTTGGCAACGCGACAGGATGGTCGGGATGATCTTGTGTTTTTCGGTCGTCGCCAAAATAAAAATGGCGTAAGGCGGCGGTTCTTCTAAGGTTTTCAAAAAAGCGTTGAACGCCTGGTTCGACAACATGTGTACCTCGTCAATGATAAACACCTTGTATTTACCTTGCTGCGGCTGAAAACGCACCTGCTCAATCAGCGCCCGGATATGCTCCACGGAGTTGTTGGAAGCGGCGTCAAGTTCGATGATATTGAACGAGGCGTTTTCATTAAACGACTTGCAAGAACTACATTCGTTGCAAGCTTCGTAGTCTTTACTGAGGTGTTCGCAATTGAGGATTTTAGCCAAAATACGCGCACAGGTGGTTTTTCCCACCCCCCTCGGACCGGTAAATAAGAACGCATGGGCCACGTGGTTCGTGGCCAATGCGTTCTTCAAAGTTCCGGCTACATGTTGCTGGCCCACCACGTCTTCAAAGCGTTGCGGGCGATATTTGCGGGCTGATACGATAAAATTACTCATGCCCCACAAAATTACGCTTATTTGTGGGATCTATCAACAAAATGATGGTGAGTGTTGCGCTTGTTTCTTCAAACTTGCTATCGAGTGTATTTTCGCCCAGCACGTTGTTAAAGACGTTTTGTTTCGTATGACCGAACGCAGTATTGAACCGAAGTTGGCTACCCGATTCAAGCAGGTATTGCAGCCCAAAATTTGCAATCCATTTTTGCCCATTTTTATATTTAGAGAAGGCATCATCCAAGGGCGTAACACTTTCATCCTGATTTAATTGTACCACGCGCTGCTTGGAATACAGCTCGTTTTGCATGATGCATTGTACGTACATCCGGAAATGCTCATTGGCAAACCAATTAAAGGAGAGGCCTTGGTCGAATTCTGTTTTATTATATTGTATGTACAGCGGATTCGGCAGCGTTTGATTGATGTAGCTTAAATATCCCTTGTGAATGCTAAGGTCATTGTCCATTTGAAGGCTAAAATGGCGGCTAATGACCCAGGTTGGGCGAAATGAAAAATCACCGCCTTTTACGCCTTTTTTAGTGTCGCCGCCGCTTTGGGCTGCCAAACGGTAAAAAAAGCGCTTGCGTGCATCGCTTTCAAATGAAACTCGAACATTCAAATTGGGGTAAGCCTTAGGGCCGTCAGGTTTTCTAAACGGTAAAACAGAAGAATACAATACAGCCCCCAAATGCTGGAATTTATGCGTCCGTACATCGGCAATGGCAGACAAATTAACAAATGGTGAACTGCTTTTTGCCGCAGTGAAGAAAATACTACGATTCAGATAATGTTTACCAGGCGTAAAATCACGGAAGCCGATCAACGCAGTCGTTACATTATACCGTTGTTTTGGAGAAAAGTAATCATAGCCGCTGATTAAGGTTGTGACATTGCTATTTTTTTCTATCTGTTCAACACGCCACACAAGGGGGCCATTGATTTTTGCGATGGAAAGATGGTATTGTGCGGGCGGTTTTGTGCTGTTTTGCTCAAGGTCATAAAACGCCAGATTTCCGTTTCCGGCAATTTCGTAGCGGTTGCTGCGGTCGCGCAATTGAAAATCGAGGGCGCTGATGTTGGTGCGATAATCTTTCCCTGCCAAGAGCGTTGAGTTGCTAAAATTAACCCAGGAATTATTGCGCAAGACTTTTTCGGCAGTCAACATGGTATAATTTGTGAGCGGTTGAATGTTTCGCTTTGAGGTTTCGCCGGTTTCATAATTTTTCAATTTTACATTGGTAGGGCCAAACAAAACATTATAAATGCCGAAACCATAATTTTGACGGGTTCTTGTGCTGAATTTTGCTGCATTCAACAATCGTGTCCTTGGATACTCGCTTATGTAAAATGGGCCTTGGATTTCTCCAAGACGTTTCAAGAGCCTTGGCGTGGTATAGAAATAAGGGGCCTGCCAAACAATTTCGCCCTGATTGAAGAGTAAGTTGCTTTCTGCATTAAACTGCCTTGGCGTAACACCCGCTCCATTGTTGTCGCCAAAAAGATTCCAATATGCCTTTCCATTGCGACTTGTGGTGTTCACAGAAGACCCGGGCAATAATGTTACATCTAAGGTCGAATTGGATCCAAATCCAATTTGCCCGTCGATGGCCATCGCATTCCCAATAGACGTTCTGGCCGACTCTTGGCCTTTTTTGGGTGTATAATTGGCCACATTATTTGAATATCCGTAAATCTTACGGCGTTTGGCTTGGCGGATATTTTCCAGGCCCGCTACGTTTCCATACTGTATTACTTTATCGCTAATCAACGGGTTAAGCGGGTTCCAGGCGCACAATTGGCCCGCTTGGATGTCGTAACGGGAAAATTGAAGTCCCCAGTTTTGCACACTGCCTTTTGGAAAACGAAGCGCCGTAATTGGAATTCGTATTTCCACCGACCAGCCCTCAGCCGTTCGGGCCACGGCGCTTTGCCAAACCGCATCCCAGTTCCGTTCCAATTGTCCGCCGCCGACTTGCTCATCAATTTTAGTATTGGCAGCCGTTACCGTAAATGAAAAGGCGTGTTGGTCGTCGTTCCAGGTATCAAACGAGACCGAAAACCAGTCGCCGGCAAACGCGTCGCGGGCGCTGCCGTCGTCGCGTAGTTTGTCGGCTCCGCAAGTTGCCGCAATGTACAGGGCGTCATCGGCGTAAAACATACGAACCGACACCGGATGCGCCGGCGTCTGCCCGAATACAGGGGTGGAAGTCGTAAATCCGTCGGCTACACCGGCTTTTTGCCAGCAATCGTCGTCCGCGATACCATCCAGGGTCGGGATTTGTTCCAATTTTGGAATTTGAAAAGTTTTCTGGGCGTTCAGGTGCGCGCACACGAGGGCGCAGCAAAACAGTAGGGTCAACTGTTTAGTCATAAGAAGGGAATGGGTTGAGAATTTATACGGTGAATGTCGGAGGAGGAACGACCTAGTTGTTAAAATTGGCCCTTTTTTAACGTTTATTTAAAAGGGAAAAAGGAGATTGCTTATTTATATAGTGGTTTACGGATTCTGGATACGTATGCAAACGGTACTCAAGTTGCTAAAAAACGACTTATGACACACCCTCAATACGCTCGGTCATTGGAATAATTTTGCGAATCATCCTCTGGCAGGTTAAAAAACAACTTTTGATACACCATTGTGGCCCAAAACGGGGTATATTTCCCATATTTGCAACTGAATTTCCAACCAAGCTGCAAATGAATCATCTCCGAATTATCTTATGCTGCCTGCTCCCGCTTACGGCCATTGCCCAACAAAGGGAAGACCTTTCCGGCAGTATGCCCTTTTTCCTGAAAAAAGCCGAACGCTACCAGCGCTGGCTTGATACCACCGGCCTTGGAACCGCCTTGCGCGTAGAAAAAGTTAGGTATAAAGTGGATAAAAATACCCATGAGACTGATTTTACAGAACTTGAGTTCTTCCTCTTGTTGAAAACCAATGACCTCGACTCGGCCGCTTCGCTCTGGAACCGGCTCCAACTCGACTATGAACGCAACGGCGGCCGCTCCTTGCAAGAGGCCCTGTTTCGCACCTACGCGCACAACATGGAGATTCCGGCCGAGCAAGGCAATATTCAAATTCAAATAAACGACCCGGACGGTACGCGCAATAAATGTTTTTTCATCTGGATTTGGGATGAAAAAGGCTACATCAAGGATTCGGTGCAGGTGAACGCTTGCCGCTCGCAAAAATTCATCCTGGATGTCCCCGCGATTGAAGTCACAAAAGTGCTGCGCAAAGGCCGCACCGAAACGATTTATCAAAAAGACGAAGCCAATGTGGTGTTCAACAAGGTGCTGAATTTTGCCAATGCCCGTTACCCGTTTAATAAATACGCCGGTACTGATTGCTCCGGCCGGCACCCTTCGGTGGAGGAAGAATCCCGCATCGCTGATGAATTGGTATTTACCGTATCCGAATTGTGCCGGGAAGCGCTGAGCAACGGCAGCCTTGGTATTTGGTGCCTGCTGGCGCGCAAAACCGGCTGGGAAAAAGACTGCAACGACATCCGCCGCGAGCGTATCACCTTCACGGTCAAATACTTGGAAAACCAAAATGGTTATCAGTTGCAATGCCGGATCGACGGAAAATTTGGCTCCGCAGCTTACGTGCCGCGCAGCAGCGATTACTTTGATATGGATCCCGATTTTTTGCGTTTCGAGCAGGATTTTGCCGATCAGTTTAAAAAAGACCTTGTAAAATTCCTCGCCAAACCATGACGCCCGATCATCCGATTGCCAAACGCGACATCCGCGCCCTGCTGGCCAACGGCGAACTGCGCGAAGCCCTTTCGGCTGCTTGTTCTTATGCCGAATGGTGCGGCGCAGAAGAACCCGCCAACCAACTCAATTTGCTAAGCGGCCGTTTGCAACAACATATCGCCATATGGAACAGCGGCCAAATCGCCTACGAGGAGTTCGCCCGCGAGCAGGCGCGCATCGCACACGCGCTGAGCGGCTGGTTAGAACAATTGCCCGAGCAGCCTACAAAAAATGCAGGCAAAAGAAAACTACTCAGCGAGTCGCTGTTTAAAAAACGCCTGCTTTGGTGCCTCGTTTTGGCCAAAATATCGGTGTTGTACTGGATTTGGCGCCAGCGCAACATGGGCACTTTCAACGACGAACGCAGCGCCGCTTTATTCGCCCTCATGGTACCTACCTTTGCAAGTTACCTCTCCATCATGCTCGGCGATTACCTGCGCTTGCACCGCGAACAAGCCGCCGCTGCGCCGCGTTTTGTGCCCGCGCATTTGGCCAACCTGAGTTACAGCCTCTTTCCCTTGTACGCTTTTTTACTGTGGTATGTGCTGCGGCTCGGAACCGCAGAACAGGAACTTTCCTACACCGCCATGTTTGCCGTTTTGTCTGGTTTAGAAGCCGCGCTGGGTGGTTTGATCGGACAGATTATTCACGCATTTTTTAAAAAAGACTAAAGCCCATGCCGAAATTTATCGCCTTTTGCCTGTTCCTTCTTTGCCTTCAAACCACCGAGGCCCAAACCCGGCGCGGGCGCGATTACGCTTTGTTTTTCACAGCCTACCAATATGACGATGCCGCTTCCTGGCCCGAACTCAAGGCCGTGCCCGCAGAAATCGCCAAATTAGAACGCAGCCTGCGTGATTTGTACGGTTTTGAGGTAAAAGTGATAAACAATGCCACCCGCGAAGACATTGTAAACACCCTGACCACCTGGTCCGACAAAAAACGCTATGACTCCGACAGCCAGCTCCTGCTGTTTTTCTCCATGCACGGCCAGCGCACGCCCCAAAACCAGGGCTACCTGATCCCGCGCGACGGGGGCGCGCGCGTGAGTTCCGGCAAATGGCTGTCGCATACCGACCTAAGAGATATGGTGGACGCCATTCCCTGCCCGCGTATCCTTGTTTCTTTGGACGCCTGTTTTTCCGGCGCATTTGGCGCAAACCGCGCCATACCCGGCGGCACCGAATGGGAAATTGCAAGCCTCGATTGTAATGTAAAACGCGAACTCGCCTTCAAAAACAAATACCCTGCCCGCAAATACCTCACCGCCGGCCACGAAAATGACCGCGCACCTGCCAATAGCAAATACGCAGAGCGCTGGGCCAAAGCCCTACAAAACGAAGACGACGACGGCATTTTGTCCTTCTCGGAACTTTGGAGCGCATTGGATCAAACCGATTACGTGCGGCCTACTAACGGCGTGTTCGGCAGCGATAACAAGGGCGATTTTGCTTTTATCAAAAAAAGCCCCTGCGGCCCTGCGCCCGCGGTAGACAGCGACGGCGACGGCGTGCCTGACAGCCGCGATAAATGCCCGAATGTAAAAGGCAACGGCCCCGACGGCTGCAACCAAGTGATAAAAGGGGATATCGGCTCCGATATAAATGCCTGGAAAAAAGCCAAAGACGCCGATACAGAGGACGGGTACGCCGAATACCTGCGTAATTTCCCGCAAGGCGAGTTTAAGGAACTTGCGGAGGCCGGACTAAGAAGGAAACAAGCGGAAGCGGCCGCTAAAACCGCTGCACAGGAAGAGGAGCAGCGCTGGGAAGTAGCCAAACTCAAAGACACACCCGAAGGCTACCAAAAATACTTGGACCAATACCCGACTGGTTTACATGCCACAGAAGCCAAAGCCAAAATAAGTGCCGACGGCCTCATCCTAATAAAAGGCGGAACTTATGACATGGGCTGCACCGATGAGCAGCAAGACTGCGGCGACGACGAAAAACCAGCCCATTCCGTTACCGTAAATGATTTTTACCTCGGCAAATACGAGGTGACCCAACAACTTTGGCAGGACATCATGGGCGCCAATCCTTCCTCGTTTAAAGACTGCCCCCAATGCCCGGTTGAAAGGGTAAGTTGGGACGATGTACAGGAGTTTTTACAAAAACTAAATACCAAATACCCCGGCCGTAACTACCGACTACCTACCGAAGCCGAATGGGAATACGCTGCGCGGGAAGGCGGCAAAAAGGTCTTGTTCGGAAACGGAAAAAATGTAGCGGATCCGAATGAAATGAATTTTAACGGATCAGATAGTTATAAAACAAGCTATTCATTAGCAGGAACCTACCGCAGCAAAACCACCCAAGTCGGGTCTTTTGCGCCCAATGCCTTGGGCTTGTATGATATGAGCGGCAATGTGTGGGAATGGTGCAACGATTGGTACGGCGCGGATTATTACAAAAACAGCCCGGCGAAAAATCCTGGCGGCGCGGCTTCTGGCTCCGTCCGTGTGTTGCGCGGCGGGTCGTGGGGCAGCTACCCGCAGAATTGCCGTGTGGCGAGTCGCTTCTACGGCAGGCCCGCGGATCGCAACGACGTCATCGGTTTCCGTCTGGCCAGGACAAAGTAGCCCTCTAACACTTTTATCTTTTATCCTTTTACAAAAAAAAGTGAGCCGCGCACGGCTCACTTTTTTTATGCACACGCGTAAGTGCATTGCTTAGTCGGGCTGCGTATATATAGGCGGCGTATATATCGCCTATATATACACGCGCAGCGTCTATGTGTTACGGGTTTTTGTATATATAGGAAAATGGGGGCGTATATATATAGAAAATGCGCTCGGCGGTAAAAGGCAGCTACTTCGCGCTGATTGTTAATAATTGAAGCCGAAGGCCATGACTAAAATAAACATCGCGAAGTATAGAAAAGCGGCACGGCCTTCCCTCGTAGCAAACAAGGTACCGGACGTGCCGCAAAAACATTATTCGTCGCGCGCGAGACGCGCGAGCAGGACCAGCCAGGCTGGACAGAAATTGCCACAGCGCTTGCATCCGTAAAGGCAAGCGATCGGGGTAGATTTCCCTGTATTGGCCAGACGGAAACCGATGTTGTTGTTGCGATTCGTGGGCCTGTTGTTGTTGCGATTCGCCACACGGCAATTCTGCGGGTTGTTGTTCCACGACCCGCCGCGTAACACACGGTTGGAGCCTACGCCGGCGACCCTATTTTTTGTGGTTTATACGCCAAAGCAATGGGTTTTGTTCCATCGGGGTATGATAATCAAGACGATTTACACAAAACTCCTTGCGTCGGAGTATATCATGTTGTCGCGAAGCGGTTTTAATTCGGGATAAAAACTTAACATGGCCCAATAACTATTCATGCTGTGCAAAAATTCAGTTTCTTCGATGTCTCCAAGTTCAAATTGTTTTTCCCGAAAGGCCAAACGTTTTTGAATGCGCCGCAGGTTTTCGGTCCGCAGTCTTATCAACGAAGGGAAAATACGGCGGCCAAGAAATGGAAGACCGTTTTGCTGCCGGTTTAAAAAGGTGGCCTTTTCTTTCAGTTGAAGATGGAGTTTTTCCTGTAAAAAATCTTCTATTGTCCGGCGTAATTCAAGCAGGCGTTTTTTGTCGTTTTCAAACAACACAAAATCGTCCATATACCGAACATAGCCATTTACCCTGCATTGTGCTTTAATAAAATGATCCAACGGATTGAGGTACACATTGGCAAAAAACTGACTGGTACGATTCCCGATCGGCAAGCCCTTACCGGCAGTGCCGCCATGTCGGATAAGCCGTTCGCATACCCCTAATATTTTCCGGTCTTTTATTTTCCGCTCAATGATTTGAAGCAATGTGTTATGACAAACCGAATCAAAAAACTTCTCGACATCCGTTTTTAAGTAAAATGTATACTTTGCTGTAAAATGCTGTGCCTTAAATACGGCGGCATGAACGCCTTTTCCTTTGCGCGTCGCGTAAGAATCGGCAATAAATACTTTTTCAAAAATCAGTTCAAGCACATTTACCAAGGCGTGATGCACGACGCGGTCGCGAAATGGGGCAACCGCAATCTGGCGATGTTTGGGGTCATAAATATCAAAATAGCGAAAGGGTTGCGGGCGCCAGGAGTCATTGCGAAATTCCGTTTGCAAGGCGATTAATTCCGTTTCAAGGTCTTGAAAAAATTGTGCGCGTTCGGGTGTTCTGCCGCAACCCTTGGCCGTTTTCTTCCAGGCTGAATACAAATTTTCAAAACTTGAAAATGCTGTGAATAAATTACCTACTCTTTGCATGACTTGATCCATCCGCCGCACATTTTTCCGGCTTCGTTAATTTCACGTTGTATGTATTCATATTGCGTAATGTTCAAATATTGACGCTCAAAACTCAAACGAAGCAGGATTCTGATTTTTTGAAAACTCAAATTGACACGCAATAGAACCTCGCGTTTTTTATTGCTGTATGCTGCTTCCGTAATCAATTCAAGCGTCTCGATGCTAAGTAATGCAATACGCCCCGCAATCGTGAAGCGGGTTTGTTTGGGAAATCGGTCGCATTTATCCAACAGCCAATCGGCTGTGCGGTACCAATGTTCAAGTAATATAGGTGTATTCATTCGCCGTTGTAGAATTGTCGGACGATTTGATTTATCTCCTGTCCGTGTTTTTCAATTTTAGACTTCCCGAAGCCTTTTACTAATTTTAAACTTTCAAGGCTGATACATTTTTGTTGTATTATGCTGACCAAATGCGCGTTGGTTGCGATTAAATAAACCGGAAACCCGGCTTGTTCCGCAGCCGAGCGTCTCCATTCTTTCAATCGTAGCAGCAATGCTTTTTGCGCATCATCCAACTGATGCTCCGGCCCTGGCGTTCCATTAATCCGTATGTTTTTCTCCTCAGAAAGTATTTGACCAAATTGTATGACAACCGTCCAAAACGGCTGATGGTTTCGCGTAAAAAATCGCGTTTCAATTTTATGAACACGCTTGTTTACACAAAATTGCTGTACCAGATCATCATGGAAGCTCTGCGTTTCTTCATTAAACGGAATGGTAAATATTTTAACAGGCATGATCGAATAACCCGTTTTTTATATCCCCAGTTCCATGCTTGCGTCATATATATACAAAAATATTTCCCTATATATACAAAAACTGACAACACATAGACGCTACGCGTGTATATATAGGCGATATATACGCCGCCTATATATACACTTGCCGACTAAGCAACGCACTTACGCGTGTATGTAAAAAAAGAGGGCCGCGCGCGGCCCTCTTTAAAAGGGTAAAAGGTAAAAGTATCAAAGGGTTATTTGGTCCTGGCCAGACGGAAACCGATGCCGTTGAGGCGACTCGTGGGCCTGTAGTAGCTGCGAAACGCCACACGGCAACCCTGCGGGTAGTAGTTCCACGACCCGCCGCGCAACACACGGTAGGAGCCGGTCGCAGGACCGCCAGGATTTTTCGTCGGGCTGTTTTTGTAATAATCCGAGCCATACCAGTCATTGCACCATTCCCATACATTGCCACTCATATCGTACAGGCCGAAGTTGTTGGCCTCAAAACTGCCCACTGGTGCGGCAGTGGCAAATCCGTCGTTGTATGCAAGAAAAATGTTTGTTTCGCTTTTAGTCCAACCAAACTGCGCCGCGCCACTTTCTTCGGCCACGCTGCCGCCTTTTTTGCTGGAGGGCAGGCCATTGCCCCAACTGTATTTGGTGTGTGCTGCGCCGTTGCCGGCAGCGTATTCCCATTCGGCTTCGGTGGGCAGGCGGTATGTCAGGCCCGTTTTTTGCGTCAGCCAGGCACAGTAGGCTACGGCGTCGTTCCAACTGACGTGTGCAACCGGGTGATCGTCGGGCGCGGGATTGCCTGCGTAGTCGTGGCGCCAGTTTACGCCCCTTACCCAACCCCATTTTGTGCCGTTCCAGGCATAACTGCTGTCTTCTTTTTCGGCGTCAGTGATGTAGTTTCCTTTGTCTTCTATAAAAGCCCGGAATTCGGCAACGGTCACTTCGTATTTGCCCAGGTAAAAATCGGAAACGGTGACGGAGTGCGGCGGTTTTTCGTCCTCGTTTTCGGTACTGCCCATGGTGAACGTACCGCCGGGTATAAGCGCCATGTTATCCGGGCGCACGGGCTTTTTCTGCACTTCTTTGGCGTGTCGTCCAAGCGGGTAACTATCCAAATACATCTGGTAGGCGGCAGGGGTATCGCGGCGTTTGGCCAAGAGCCAGGCGCGTTCGTCGCGGGCCTCGTCGGCGCAGCGGCCTTTGGGGTAAGTATCGAGGTAATAATCCCAGGCTTCAGGGGTGTTTTGGCGGCGGGCGCTTAAACAGGCGGCGGTTTCAGGGTCTGAAGGGGGCGGGGGCGCTTGGGCGCAGCCGTTTTTCAAGGCAAATACAAAGCTGCCGCCTAAGTGGCCGCTGAATTCGCCCCATTTGGGCGCGGGTTCGGCGTCGCTGAGTTGCAGTTGTAACTCAGCGAAGGTAAGCAGTCCGTCCTCGCCGCCCCGGCTGCCAAGGGCGCTGCGCCAGCGCCGGGCAAATTCCGAATCGGCGGGCACTTTTTCCTTGCCGCCGGCCGCTAAGTACAAGTGGCTTTTACGACCCAAGGCGTTTTTTATTTTGGCTGCGCAATCCGGGCCGGCAGGCGGGTCGGGTTTGCTGCGTTCGCCGCCAAAAGTGCCGGAGTAACATGCGTCAATGGCAATCAGGATATGCTCACAGGGAATACGTGATACCAAATAACGCAAATTGCTGTGCAACAACCATGTACGCGCCGTGGGGTCATCATCCGCGCCCTTGTACGGCACCAAACAGCCGCCTTCGCCCGCATCATCAAAATGGCCGTGCATGGAGAAATACAACAGGAGTTGGTCCTGTGGGTCGTAATGCCGGGTGGCCAATTCGGCGAGTTTGTCTTCTATCTCGTTTTTGGTTTTGTTTGCCAATGTTTCGGTTTCAAAACCGTACAAGTCGTGCAAATCTTTGGCAATTCCCTGGCATTCCAACAAGGTTTTGGGCAAGGGCGACCAGCTGCCTTTATAATCAGTAACGGGAAAAAACACGGCGAGATCCCGGCCGCCGCGCTGGGCAGAAAGCAGGTATGGAAGCGCTAAAAGCAGGAAGAGGGCTGTTTTTTGCATATTGGGAGGGTTCAATCGCTTGGCACGGAGCGGGTTTTATATAAATCTCGGCAAACATAATAATTTTTTATGGTACCCCCTCTGGCCCAATGTCATTAACTTAATTCTACTTTGGCACTTTAAAGGAATTTAGTTTTGTTGGAACGGATGATTGTTCTTCGCTTGTTCGGCCCCCAACCCCTAAAGGGGAGTTGATCCGAAAAGTGGTTGATTATCAATGCTTTCTTGAGATATGCTCCCCTTTAGGGGTTGGGGGCGGCCAAGAAAAACGCTCGAAATTCCATTATCCGAAAACTAAAAACCTAAAGTGCCAAAGTAGAATTAAGTCAATGACATTGCCCTCTGGCCTACCTACAAAACTGACATCTCTGAACGAACCTTCCCACGCAATCTTTGAACAGAAATGCTCACGTAACCTTCGTTCCGACACCTCGGAACTGACGCTTTGGGTTGCCGACAATATGACAAAAAAGTAACGCCGCCCATTATAAGCTTGTACGTTACGGGTTATCTTTGCCCC
>JBAXTB010000229.1:0-9474 GCA_037130425.1 Bacteroidota bacterium | reverse complement strand
AACGCTGCCAGCGCTTAACCCTGGCAACCTTATCGCCAAACAAACCAACGCTGCCAGCGCTTAACCCTAGCAACCTTATCGCCAAACAAACCAACGCTGCCAGCGCTTAACCCTGGCAACCTTATCGCCAAACAAACCAACGCTGCCAGCGCTTAACCCTGGCAACCTCCCCCCAAACAAAATAAATTTTGCCGGTACCCAAAAACACTTTACTTTTACCGACCGTTCGGTAAGTAAAACATCTGCATCCTTTATGCCGGTTAAAAAAATAGAAAAAGAAGGCTTTTTGCTCAAATGCTGGGAAGTGTTCCACCTCAACGGCTACCACCACACCAGTATGCAAGACCTCGCGGCCGCAACAGGGTTGCAAAAAGCCGGCCTTTACCACCACTACCCGACCAAACAGGCGCTCATGGAACGCGTCATCGAGTTCGCCCGCGCCCAGTTTCGCAGTTATGTGCTGTCCGTGGCCGATGATGTGAATTTGCCGCCGGTTCAGCGCCTTGAAAAACTCCTGCGCCGCCACAAACGCCTTGCCACCCTGCACCGCCGCGGCTGCTTTTTTGCCAACATCGCCCTAGAAACCGGCCGCGAAGAAATGTTTAACCTCAGCCTGAAAAACGCCATGGACGAATGGCGCGAAGCCGTCGCCCGATTACTGGAACATTTTATGCCCGCAGCCAAAGCGCAGTCAGAATCGCTGCGCCTCATCATGGAATACGAAGGCGCTGTATTGTTTTACAAAATCACCGGCGACGAAACTTACCTCGAAGATTACGTGATACGCACCGTTTTGCTCACCGGAAACACGCCGTTGAACTTATCTGCTACACGAACACAACCACTTGTAAATCAAGGGATTCAAATCCAAAACTGAGTTATAAAAAGATTTGATGGAATCATTTTTTATGCGTTCACCTTCATAACCATCACATTATGTACGATCGTCAAAAAAGTTTTACATTCCTGCGACTGCTTGGCAGTTTTTTAAATACCCTGGCTATCTTTTGGCCCAAAATGGCCGGAAAACTGGCATTTACCCTCTTCGCCACACCCCGGCCAGCCACGGTGAAGCCAGCCGAAGCCGCGTTTCTCGCTACCGCCGACCGACATACGGAAACCATCGCCGGACAAGATTTTGCCGTGTACCACTGGGGTTTTCGTGGCCCAATCGTGCTGCTTGCACACGGCTGGGAAAGCCATTCCGGGCGCTGGCGCAAAATCGCGCCGGAACTCGTTCAGGCTGGTTATCAAGTAGTTGCAGTGGATGCGCCGGCCCACGGACGTTCTTCCGGTCGGCAGTTTACCATGCTACATTATGCCGATGTGATCCGCACATTGTTGCAGCGACTCGGCCCAATTGATACCATAATTGCACATTCCGTCGGTGGAGCGGCCTCAATTTGGGCAATGGGAACTGCCGCGCCGACCTTGCGACCCCGTAAAGCCGTAATTTTGGCAGCCTTTAGTGCATTGCAAACCGTAATGGACGAAGCCCGCGACAAAGTAGGCGCCAACGACCGCATGATGGAAGCCTTAGACGCGCATATCGTGCGCAAATTCGGTGAACACATTCCCTTTTTCTCCGTCGCGCGCATGGCGGAGCGTTTGTCGGAAGTTGATGGCCTGCTCATCCACGACCGCAAGGACCGCGTGACCAAATTTAGTGAAAGTGAAAAACTGCAACAAGCCTGGCCACACGCACAGCTCATCGCCACAGAAGGCTTCGGACATGGTCTTACCGCACCGGCGGTCGTTGATATCGTGCTGGAATTTGTACTGGACAAGGTCTCAGCATAACGATACGTCTATATTTCAACGATAATTACGCATACCTGAAAAGCATTTTTGGCGTTTAAGCCGGGGCGCTATACATTTGCCTGTTAATTATCGAATATGAACAACGTTTTAGAGAGTCAGGATATCCGCGCATTGGGCAGCAACCTCGAAATGCTGGCGCAGCAGGTCGTAGAAGGTTTTATCGTCGGCCTTCACCGAAGTCCTTTTCACGGGTTTTCTGTGGAATTTGCAGAACACCGCCTGTACAATGCCGGCGAAAGTACCCGTAACATCGACTGGAAGGTGTACGGTCGCACCGACAAGGTGTTTGTCAAACGCTTTGAGGAAGAAACCAACCTGCGTTGCCAGATTGTAATCGACGCTTCTTCTACCATGTATTACCCTTGGGACGAGAAAAACCCGCAAAATACAAAATACAAAAATAAGTTTTGTTTTGCCGCCCAATCGGCTGCCGTGCTGATGAACGCGCTCAAGCGCCAGCGCGACGCATTTGGTTTGACCTTGTTTGATGACGAAATACGTTCAAGCACCGGCTGCAAATCAAGCACCGTGCATTATCGCTTGTTACTCAATCAGTTGATTGATAAAATTGAAAATCCGGTACTGAATAAAACAACCGATTTAGGCGCCAGTTTGCACCAGGTGGCCGATTCTATTCATCGGCGTTCGCTCGTGGTTATTTTTACCGATGTCATGGAACGCCCTGAAAAAGCCGAATCCGTGTTTTCCGCCTTGCAGCACCTGCGCCACAACAAACACGAGGTTATCCTTTTTCATGTGACCGACAAAGCCATGGAAATGGATTTTGAATTTGAAAACCGCCCTTATCTGTTTATCGACATGGAAAGCGGTGAAGAAGTGCGGCTCCAACCCAATCAAATCAAGGAGTTTTACACCAAACAAGTACAAGAGTTTACAGCGCAATTGCAAATGCGTTGTTTGCAATATAAAATTGACTTTGTAGAAGCTGATATCAACCGCGGATTTGCCCCCATTTTACAGACTTGGATGGTAAAACGCCAAAAAATGGGATAAAAATGACCAAAAAACTAATTCGCCTCGCTGATTTTTCCACCCGCGCGCCTGAGGATGTACGTGAGAAAGATATTAAAAAAGAAACCGAAGATCTCGTTAAGGAACTCGGCGATCTGCAACAGCACATGTATGCAGAAGGAAAACATTCCCTGCTGGTTATTTTGCAAGGGATGGATGGCAGCGGAAAAGACGGCGCCATGCACGGTGTATTTAACCACTGCCGCATTACCGGTTTGACGCTCAAAGCATTTAAAAAACCCAACGAGGAAGAATTTGCCCACGATTTTTTATGGCGCGTGCATAAAGTAGTGCCTCAAAAGGGCATGATCGGCATTTTTAACCGCAGCCATTACGAAGACATTCTAATTCAGCGGGTACATAAATGGATCGACGAAACCCGCGTGGAGCAACGCATGAAGGCCATTAATGCCTTTGAAGAATTACTGCAATTCGACAACAACACCATTGTGGCCAAGTTTTACATGCACATTTCCTACGAAGAACAGGAAGTGCAACTCCGCCAGCGCATGGAAGACCCCGAAAAATACTGGAAACACAACCCCGGTGATTGGGAAGAGCGCAAACTCTGGAAGGAATACATGGAAGCCTACGAATACGCCATCAACCAAAGCAGTATTCCCTGGTATATTTGCCCGGTCGACAACCGCTGGTATCGTGATTATTTCATCACAAAAACTTTGGTTGAACTACTTCGTCCATTACACATGAAACTTCCGCCGCTTCCGAAATAAAGCAACACTAAATTACTTACTTCTGCTACCGCCCGGATTCGGGTAAAAACTGTCGTTGCGATGAAATCCTAATTCGAAGAAAAAGCGCGCATAAGCCTGTAGTCCAATATTGGTCATGCGGGCGGTACGTTTAATTTTATCCGTCAAATCCAGTTCGCCGTAGCCTTCAATGCCTACGCTGAGTTGGTCGTCGGA
The DNA here is from genome assembly GCA_037130425.1 of Bacteroidota bacterium. Classification (GTDB taxonomy): domain Bacteria; phylum Bacteroidota; class Bacteroidia; order Chitinophagales; family Saprospiraceae; genus M3007. Next base: position 5,692 of record JBAXTB010000229.1, on the reverse strand, counting down.
GCCAAACGTTTTTCCGATGCCGCCGCGCAAGGTGAACATCCGCGCTTTTTGCTGGCCAAGCGGCTTTTCAGGATTAAAATATTGTTCTACTTCACCGCGTATCTCTTTGTTACCAATGGCATTCAAAATCGTTTGGTTTCCAAATCCAAAGTCTTTAACAAATTTGTAGCCTCCATAACCCGTAACAAAATAGTCAGAACGACCCAAATCAAATTTTTTACCCAAAGCAATCGTCACGCCATAAGTCATTTTAAGATAACTGGAAGGTGAACTCATACCTTCCAAATAAACGGCTACGGGCCAATCACGATAAGTAAGGGTACCTGAAAAACCAAAACGCGGCTGCATGATCGACTTTGTCTTCAAATTAAAATCTTCCTCGAAACGGGACCAGGGATAACCTTCAGGGTGGGTAAGCATAATGGTCTTATAAAGCGCCACCAACTTAGGCTCTTCATCAAAGCGAATATTGTGGTATAACTTTGACATGCCCATGTTCATACCGACCTCAAAGTTAAAACCACTTTGTGCAGTAATGGATGAACCAATAAAGAATAGGAAAAAGAGTGTAATGAATCCGTTAAGTTTCATATCCGGTTTTAAAAGTAGCGTTGTTGTGAAAAAGTTAAAGTTTCTGCCAAATTTTTCAACGAGAACAGCGGGAAACACGGATTAGGACGGATTTGAATGCGAAAATATACATTTTTTGGAACATTTATTTTTTCATTGTTTTTAACACAGGCAATAAAACAGCCCACGCAGGCATTTATTCGGCAAGAACGCTATGGCCAGCATAGCAAAACAAACACTTTTCAATCCACTAATACGATCAAACAATCCTATCGATGAAAAATTCAATCTTTGGTCTCTCATCCCTGCTGCTTTCTGTATTAATCTTTTTTTCTTCCTGCAAAAAGGACGCCACCTTTGAACAGCAACTTGCCGGAACCTGGACTTCTACCAAGGTGACTTATGGATCTGAAGACGGAACGCTGCTTTACACTTACGATTTAGTGATGCAATCAAGCAAAGAGTTTGATCTCACGGAAAAAACCTTGCTCGGTACGGCTGTCCACACGGGCGTTTGGGCTTCCAATGCTGGCACTCAGGAAGTTACGCTGACCGACGATGATGGTTCAACCCAAACCAAATACGATATTACCAATCTTACTGAAACGCAAATGACAGCCGAAACGGTCATCAATAAGATCCGGTTTATTATCGTGTTCAAGAAAAAATAATATCACTCAAACAGGCTGGCGGTCAGAAGGTTTCGGAACCTTTTGGCCGTTTTTTTATTTATAAGGAACATGAACAAAGTACGCATCGACAAATGGCTCTGGAGCATCCGAATTTTCAAGAGCCGCACCCTTTCCACCGACGCTTGCAAAACAGGCAAAGTAAAACTCGGCGAAAACAACGCCAAGCCCTCAACATTGATTGCGATTGGAGACACCGTTTCCGTCAAAAAAGACGGGTTTATCTTCCAGTTTGAAGTAGTACAATTGCTTGAAAAACGGGTAGGCGCCCCCATTGCCGTCACCTGCTACAAAGACGTTACCACCGAAGAAGAACGGAACAAATACAATGCCTGGTTTCTCAACGCAACACCCAGCGCAGAAAAAAGGGAGAAAGGCGCCGGGCGGCCGACAAAAAAAGAACGCCGCGAAATCGAAGAATACAAGGATGTTCGCTACGATTGGGACGATGCGGAGTAAATTACATCAAACCGAACATCTGGGCGTATTTCAACATTTCACCCGGGTTGCTGATTTTCAACTTGCCGGTCATCATAGCCATCATCGGTTTGAGATCGCCCGACAATAGTTTGGAGAATGACTCGGCCGAAGTGCTTACCTTACAAACTGGATCGCCGCTAAGACCTTCTGAAACCCCCAATTTGCCATCCGCAACCTGCACGGTAAATTGACCGGCGTCTTTAACATCGAAGTGAAAAACGGTATTCAACCCTTCAAGGGCATCTGCATTTACTTTGGAAGGCAACGAAAACAGGTATTCCTTAACGTCGATCATATTGTTTCTTTAAATTGAACGCAAAACTTTACCCTGATTTAACAGGCAATGGGTATTTTCGCCCAAAGGTAAAACCAAGCGCTGAATATGATCCGTCAATTTTTAGTAAATCCGATTATTTTGGGAATCTTCTCCGTTCTTTCATTTTGGGCTTGTAAAAGCAAATTTGACGGCAATTTAACGCCTCCGCCCGGCTTCGACTGGCAAGGACACCGGGGCTGCCGCGGCCTGATGCCGGAAAATAGCATTCCGGCCTTTTTGAAAGCAATTTCGATTCCCGAAGTCACCACCCTTGAACTCGATTTTGCCGTTTCAAAAGACAGCCAATTGGTCGTCAGCCACGAACCCTGGTTCAATCCTGCGATATGCCGCCTGCCCAACGGCCAGGAAATACCTTCCGGAGATAAAGAGAAATACCTGATTTACCAATCAACGGTGGCCGAAATCCGCGCATTTGACTGTGGCAGCTGGGGAAATACACGTTTCCCCGAGCAACAAAAGCAAAAAACATACAAACCGACCTTTCGCGAAGTCGTGGCAGCCGTCCGAAACGCCGATTCTACCCGTGCAAAAAACATACAGTGGAATGTGGAAATCAAAAGCGAACCGGAATGGGACGGCATTCGCACCCCGCCGGTTGAGGAGTTTGCCCGGATTGTGATTGCCGAATTGCGCGCGCTTGGTTTGGAAAAAACAGCGATCGTTCAATCATTCGACACGCGCGCGCTCGAAGCCATGCACCGCCAGGCGCCGGAGTTTCGCCTGGCTTATTTGATTGAAAACATTTCCGGTTTAGACGCCAATTTGAAAAAACTCAGCTTTACGCCGCAGATTTACAGCCCAAATTCGATGCTGGTATCCAAGAAAATGGTCAATAAATGCCATGATTTAGGCATAAAAGTCATTCCCTGGACGGTCAATGAACGCAGTTCCATGCAAGACATGATAAATGCCGGGGTAGATGGGCTGATAACGGATTATCCGAATTTGATCGCGAATTCAAATGTGAAATAGTGGCGGTATAATTGGATATGCTACCTTCGCTGCGGGAAACGCCTACAAAACCTGTCCAACCTGCTATGCAACACAGTAACGCTGCCGAAGAAGCACTGCTTTACCTCTTTATCGCCGCCGCGCTCGGTTCTCTGATCGGTAACATTAAATGGCGCGGCAACGGATTGGGCGTTGCGGCCGTATTATTCGTCGGTTTAGCCATCGGCGCCCTGCGGCCTGAAGTTAAAATCCCGGATGTAATCAAATTCCTGGGTCTTTCCATTTTCGTGTATAGCATTGGTTTGAGTTCGGGGCCTTCCTTTTTTAACTCCTTCAAAACGCGCGGCGCCACCAACCTGATCCTGGCGGTTACGGTATTAACCATCCTTTCGGCGCTCATCGGTTGTACGTTTTTACTATTCCACTTTGATGCCTCAAGTGCAGCCGGATTATTGGCCGGGATCACCACAAATACCCCCGCCCTGGCAGGTTTGCTCGACGCCATCCAAACAAAAGGCAGCGCCAACGCCGACGCAATGGCAAACAGCGCCGTAGTTGGGTATTCTATTTCATATCCGATGGGCGTTTTGGGACTAATGATCGCGATGGGCCTGATGAAACGGGTGTTCAAAATTGACTACGATCAGGAATCCAAGTCCCTGGGAAATGAATTTCCAAGCGGACAACCCATTGTAAATCAAACAATTGAAATATCCGTCGCGGAGGCGCTACACACGCCCCTGCGCGAACTGAAAAAACGCCACGGTTTTAATGCCATTTTCGGGCGTCTGCAACACGATGGTTCTCATGCGCTTTGTCATTGGGAAACAGATTTTGAAAACGGCGATTTGGTGGTCATTACCGGTGAAATTGATGAAGTGGCCCGTGTGGCGGCATTGCTTGGGCACAAAGTTGAACGGGATTTATCAGATGACCGCTCGGTGTTCACCACGCGGCGCATGTTTGTGTCTAATCCGAAAATTGCGGGCAAATCAGTCGCTTCGCTCAATTTGCCCGAACATTTTCCTGTGGTGCTTACCCGCATCCGCCGCGGCGACGTGGATTCGCTCGTCACAACCGACACCGTGCTTGAACTCGGCGATCGCGTGCGTGTACTCGCGCGGGAGGAAGACATGCACCATTTGGAAAAACTGTTCGGCGATTCGTACGAACACCTGAGTCATATCGATTTATTGTCTTTTGGCCTTGGCATGGGACTTGGTATCCTGATCGGTTCCATTGAAATGACCTTGCCGGGCGGGATTATTTTCAGCCTTGGTTTCGCGGGCGGCCCTTTAGTAGCCGGCCTGGTATTATCGTTTTTGCGCCGTTCCGGACCAATCGTTTGGAGTCTCCCCTACTCTGCCAACCTGACCCTGCGGCAAATCGGCCTGATGCTCATGCTGGCCGCCATCGGGATCAATTCCGGGGCCACGTTTTTGAGCACCATGATGGGACCAGTAGGGCCGCAAATGTTTTTATCGGGCGCTTTAGTGAGCATTATCGGGAGTATCATTATTCTGTTTGTAGGCTACAAATTACTGCGTATTCCTTATGTTTTGTTGATCGGGATGATTAGCCACCACCCGGCCAACCTTGATTTTGCCAACAACCAAGCGCACAATAAAATACCGACTTACGGGTACGCGCTTGTGTATCCTTTGTTATTAATCGGCAAAATCGTTTTTGTACAAATGCTGTGGCAAATTTTAAATGCCTGGGGCTAACACAGATTTATGGAGCGCATTAACACCGACGTTTGCATCATTGGCGCTGGTCCGGCAGGAGCGACGACTTCCTTGTTCCTGTCCAAAATTGGGATTGAGCACTGCATTTTGGATGCGGCCGTTTTCCCCCGCGACAAGGTTTGCGGCGACGGACTTGACCTGAAAGTGATTCGGGTGTTGCGGCATTTAGATCCGGAAATTACGGAAACAGAAATCTTTCAAAATCAGGCATTTATACCATCCTGGGGCACGCGTTTTATTACCCAAAACGGCCGCGCTACGAATTTTATTTACCAACCCAAAGATGACGACCCACACCCAAATCCCTTATTCTGGGTGTCCAAACGCCTGCATTTCGACGATTTTTTAGCCAAAAAAATAGATACCCACACGGCAGATTTTCGGCCGGGCACGCGCGTGGAAAAACTCCAGCGCAGCAACGAGGGCTGGCACATTGAAGCCAAAGGACCAAACGGCGCCGAACTGGAAATCCGCACACCCTTAATCATCGGCGCGGATGGCGACCATTCAGTGGTGCTCCGTGCCTTGGGCGAACGCAGCATTGACCGGCGGCATTACGCAGGCACTTTGCGGCAATACTGGCGCGGCATAGAAGGCTTGCATCCTAAAAACCTGATTGAAGTGTATTTTCCCAAGGGTTTACCTATGTCCTATTTTTATATTTTTCCCCTGCCCAACGGCGAGGCGAACGTAGGCTACGGCATGGTGAGTGAAATAATCGCCAAGGGCAAACACAAACTCCGCGATTTGTTCGGGCGCATCATCGCGGAAGATCCCTACATCAGTCCGCGTTTCAAACATGCCGAAGCGCTGGAAGATCCCATCGGCTGGGGACTTCCGCTGGCCTCACGCAGGCGACGCGGTTTCGGCGATGGGTATTTGCTTGTGGGCGATGCGGCGTCTTTGGTTTGCCCAAC
>JBAXTB010000228.1:0-9476 GCA_037130425.1 Bacteroidota bacterium | reverse complement strand
AAACGCGGCATTTTATGGGCGCAATACGAAAATATATCGCCGATGATGCGCATACTCGGACCCGGCGGGTAGATGTAGGTGTTGCGCACCATAAATTCTTTCAAAATATCATTCTGGATCGTGCCCGACAGTTTTTCCGGCGGCACGCCCTGTTCTTCGGCAGCGATGATAAAAAAGGCCATCACCGGGATCACCGCGCCGTTCATAGTCATGGAAACCGACATTTCATCGAGCGGAATCTGGTCGAACAGGATTTTCATGTCTTCCACCGAATCGATGGCAACACCGGCTTTGCCCACGTCGCCTTGCACGCGCGGGTGATCGGAGTCGTAGCCGCGGTGCGTGGCTAAGTCGAACGCGACCGACAGACCTTTTTGTCCGGCGGCTAAGTTGCGGCGGTAAAAGGCATTGCTCGCTTCGGCGGTGGAAAACCCGGCGTACTGGCGGATGGTCCAGGGCTGCGACACATACATGCTGCTGTAAGGGCCGCCCAAAAACGGTGGGATTCCGGCTACAAACCGGAGTCGCGGCGCGTCGTTCCGGGGCTGTTCGCCTTTGGCACGGAGCGTCGGATCAAAAGAAATGGAGGAAAAATCGGGTGCGGGCATCTTCAAAAAATTAGCGCCGAAAGATCGGATTTTTTTTGAGGATGCAGGTGTGGTTGGGTAAGAATTACATAAGAACCTTATTGTATCCCAAACACAAACTGCACGATATTCGCGCCCATCTGCAGTGCCTTTAGCCGTGTTTCCTGCGGATCATTGTGTACGTCATCCCAGCCGTCGCCTAAGTCGGTTTCATAGTCATAGAAACAAACTAAGCGACCCTGCCAGATCAGCCCGAAACCCTGTGGCGCTTTGCCGTCGTGCTCGTGGATTTTCGGCAAACCGTTTTTAAACTCGTAGCGCTGGTGGTAAATCGGGTGACTAAACGGCAGTTCCACAAAATCCAGTTCCGGAAATACCTTTTTCATGGCCGGACGCACAAACGGGTTCAATCCATAATCGTCGTTCAGGATCAAAAAGCCGCCGCCTTCGAGGTAAGCCCGCATATTGCGTGCTTCAAGGTCACTAAACAGCATATTGCCGTGCCCGGTAGCATATACGAGCGGGTAATTAAAAATATCAGCGCTGCCCGATTCAACCGTGGCGTAATCCAGGTCAAAATTGGTGCGCATATTATCGTTGCAGAATTTCGCTAAGTTCTTGAGCGAATTCACATCATTATACCAGTCGCCGCCGCCCGCATATTTCAGCAGGGCTAATTTCAGGGTGGGTGGTTTCAGGTCCGTATGGCGGGTGGTAAAAGCCGCCGCTACCAATATCAGAATCGAGCAAACAAGAATGCGCATTATAAACCGGGCTAAAATGATTTTAACAATGAAAGGTACTTAAAACGTGGAATCGTCGACCGTGTTTAAAAAGTTTCTGATTTCGCCGATGACACTTTCCACACAACCGTCTTCAAAAGGGGAGCGCAAGTTGGCCAATTTCACCAAACCAAGGAATGATTTGCTGCCGCCCGCCTTGCACAATTGTACATAATCCTGCCAGGCTTCCTTGTGGTTGGCCCGGTCGCGCGTCCAGAACTGGAACGCACAAATTTGCGCCAGGGTATAATCAATGTAATAAAACGGCGAATTAAAAATATGACTTTGTTTCTGCCAATAACCGCCGCTTTCCAAAAATTCATTGCCATTGTAATTGCGATACGGCAGGTAAATACGCTCCAGATTCCGCCAGGCCGCATTGCGTTCTGCCATGGTCATATCGGGATTTTCATACACAATATGCTGAAATTCATCCACCGCCACGCCGTAAGGCAGGAACTGGATAGCGCCGCCGAGGTGCATAAAATGGTATTTTTCCGTGTCTTTTCCAAAGAAAAGTTCCATCCAGGGCCAGGTGAAAAACTCCATGCTCATGGAATGTATTTCAGCCGCATCGCTGGTTGGCCAATGGTATTCGTCGAACTCAAACCGCGCGCCGCTCAGCCAAACCTGAAACGCGTGGCCTGCCTCATGCGTCAGCACATCAATGTCGCCGCTGGTGCCGTTGAAATTGGAAAAAATATAAGGCGCGCTATAATTGCCCATGTAAGTACAATACCCGCCAGTGGCCTTCCCGTCGCGGTTCACCAGATCCATCAGGTGCGCGTCCTGCATAAAATGAAAAAATTCATCCGTTTCAGGCGAAAGTTCCCGGTACATGCGGGTGGCGTTGGCTACAATTTCTTCCGGATTGCCGATTGGTTTTGGATTGCCTTTGCGGAATTTGTACTCTTCGTCGTAGAAAGTGAGTTTATCAAGGCCGAGGCGCTGGCGTTGACGTTCGTACAACTCGCCCGCCAGCGGTACAATCAGTTCGCGCACCTGCTTGCGGAAATTGGCCACCATTTCAGGGTTATAATCGGAGCGGCGCATGCGCGCGTACCCAACCTCCACAAAGTTTTTAAACCCTAATTCATGGGCAATATTTTGCCGCACCTTTATCATGTCATCAAAAATCTGCTCAATCGAAGCGCTGTTTTGGGCATAAAACTGCCAACGCGCGGAGGTAGCCTGACGCCGGGTTTCGCGGTCGTCCGACAATTCGATGGGCTGAATGCTGCTGAGGTTATAGGTTTTACCGTCAAATTCGATGCGCGCCTGGGCTTTCAGTTTGGTATATTCCGAACTCAGGGCGTTTTCCTTTTGAAGCGCCTCCAGGATGGTCGGCTTGAACGTTTTAAGCGCAAGATCGGCCAGGGTAAATAACTGCTTGCCGTATTTCTGTTCCAGCGCGTCGCGGAAGGGTGTAGCCAGCAATGCCCGATAAAAACGGTTGTTCAGCGCTTCGTAAGTGGGCAGGTTTTGATCGAAATACTCATTTTCCTTTTCGTAAAAAGGGTCAGTCGTGTTGGATGTATGGCGTATGTAACACAAGTTGTACATTGTCCAAAATTCTTCGCGCAACGCATTCAACTTGTCTAAAGGCTCACCCAGCGTGCCGATCGTGTTTGCTTTTTCAAAATCATCCAAATGGGTTTCAAAGGCAGCGGCAATACGCTCCATTTCCGGCCGCTGGTATGGAAATGATTCAAAAGTCATGATTGTTGTTTCAAGGTTCGTCATAGAAACAGGCGTAAATTTGATGATTATCAGGCCCAAAGGTAGGCCTGTTTTGTGAAGGCTTGCAATAGGATGCTTGATTCGAAATGGTTTTATATACCAAACTTGGTCAAAAAATAGTTAAACGGACAAAAAAACAAAATCTTCTCCCACGGCAGCTGCGAACAGATTGCTTTTACCGTACTTTTCGCCCGCAAAAACACAGAACAATGCGTATTGTATTTCCAATATTGTTTGTCCTTTTCTTTTTTGGACAAAACGATGCACAATCGACCGCGTATGTCTTACAAGGCGGCCTGACCATCGGCACCCAGAAGTGGGATAATTCCTTCAATCGCAAGCCTTTGCTTGCGTACCACGGCGACATTGTCATCGAATCCGTTAACAACGAAGACGACAAAAGCGCGTTTTTTATGCAGCTCGGCTATCATATCAAAGGCAGCGCCAACCGTTTTCGTTATTACAACATCAATTCCGGTTTTCCGAGCAGCGGTGTTTTTTCCGAGCGTTTCGAGTTCAGGAATATTTCCCTGATTTTGGGTGCTAAACAAAAATATGAGTTCGGCTCAAACGGCGCACATTACTATTTTTTGGCCGGGTTGCGCGGCGATTACACCCTCAGCACCAACATTGGTGATTTGCCGGGCGCTAAATACAACCCGGCTTCGTACCCGTTTCCCGGAGGCGTGCGGCACTGGATGGGCGGCGTTTCTATCGGCGGCGGATTGGAGTTCAGGTTTACGGAACTGATCGGCGGCGAACTAAAAGTTTCGCTGCATCCGGATTTTACCCTGCAATACAGCCAGGCGCCGGTCAACAACGTAATTAATCCCTACGGCCCTCCCGGCTCCACCATTACCATTCCGGAACGGCGTATCCGTAACAACACGTTAGAAATCAGTTTCGGGTTGCGCCTGCTCCACAAGGTTGAAATCGTAGAATAATACGCTTAGCCTTTTTCGTCAAACTGCGTTAATTCTTCCCAGTATTCCACCGCCCGGCGCGTGTGGGGTATACATATTGACCCGCCGACCATATTGGCCACGGCAAAAATTTCAAATATCTGATCGGTTGTTACTTCCAAATCGTAGCATTTGCCGAGGTGATATTTGATGCAATCGTCGCAGCGCAGCACCATAGATGCCACTAAACCAAGCATTTCTTTTGTTTTTACGTCTAAGGCCCCTTCCTGGTAAGTCTGATTGTCCAAACTCCAGAAGCGTTTGATCACTTTGTTGTCGTGCGCGAGGATGCGCTCGTTCATTTTGGCGCGGTAACTGTTGAACTCTTCTACTAATGACATGTTGAGTAGTTTGTGTTAAAACTGCAAATTTCAGGCTTTATTTACGAATTATGAAAACGATTTTAATTGCCGGCGGTACCGGACTTATCGGGGGGCGGCTCCAAACCATGTTAAAGGAAAAGGGCTATGCCGTGCGCCTGCTCACGCGTACCCCCGTAGCCGACGACCAATACGGCTGGGATCCGGGGCTTAGCCGAATCGACGAAAGGGCTTTGCTCGGCGTGGATGCGGTGATTAACTTAGCAGGCGCCGGGATTGCAGATGGACGCTGGACGCCCGCGCGCAAAAAACTGCTCATCGACAGCCGGGTGCAAAGCGCCAAATTACTGCGGGACGCATTTCAACGCACAAAAATATTGCCTGCAACCTACCTTTCAGCTTCTGCCATTGGGTATTACGGCAATTCCGGCGAACGGCGCATGTTTGAAACCGATCCGCCTGTAGATCAATCATTTATGGTAAAATGTTGCGCTGAATGGGAGGAAGGTGCAGCAGAAGTGGCCGCCCTCGGTATCCGCACCGTGCTGTTCCGAATCGGGGTGGTGTTGGCAAAAGAAGGCGGCGCGCTGGCGGAATTTGTAAAACCGCTGCGTTTGGGCATGGGCGCCTATTTCGCCGACGGCAAAGCCTGGTACTCCTGGATTCACCGCGATGACTTGTGCCGCATGTTTATATGGGCCTTGGAAAACACCCAATTAGAAGGCGTGTACAATGCCGTGGCCCCCGAACCGGCCCGCAACAAAGATCTGGTAAAAGCCACCGCAAAAGCCATGAATCAGCCTGCCCTGATCGTGCCTGCGCCTGCCTTTGCGCTGCGTGTGGCGCTCGGCGAAATGTCGGCGGTGGTGCTAAACAGCAACCTGATTGCCGATGACAAAATACGGGCCACCGGCTTCCTGTTTCATTTTCCGGACCTTCAAAGCGCCTTGGAGGACATTTTTAAAGACTGATCCTGTTAAAAAAAGCCTAAACCACCCTTGGATTTGTGTCCTTTTTGAGGTCGATGCGTTTATATTGGCAGTAGTTATCATAAAAAAACTTTTCTCATGTTCAGAAAATCACTCCTACTGCTTGCAGTATTCATGGCTGCCACTCAATTGGCGCAGGCCCAATTTGGAAAAATACTCGACAAAGCAAAAGAAACCGTCAATTCCGCAAAGGACGGAAACCTCACGAAAGACGAAATCGGAAACGGCCTGAAGGAAGCACTGAATGCCGGCGTAGGCGAAGCCGCCGATTTTTTATCCGCCAAAGACGGTTATTTCAAAAGCCCGTACAAGATTCTGTTGCCTGAAGAAGCGCAAAAAATCGCTTCACGGCTCCGGGGTGTTCCGGGTTTTAACAACATGGAGGCCGACCTGACCGAGCGTATGAACCGCGCCGCCGAAGACGCCGCCACGAAGGCAAAACCGATTTTTATCTCCGCCATTAAGGGCATGACTTTTCAGGACGCCATGAATATCCTCACCGGCAACCCCGACGCAGCCACCCGCTATTTGCAAAAAACAACTTATGACCAGTTGTACGCCCAGTTCAAACCGATTATCCAGGAAGCATTGGACAAAGTAAATGCCCGCGAATACTGGAAAAGCGCCGTAACTGCTTACAACAAACTCCCGCTGGTAACCAAAACCAACCCCGAACTCGACGACCACGTAGCCAAAACAGCGCTGGTGGGTATGTTCAGTCTGGTAGAAAAGAAAGAAAAAGGAATCCGCGAAAACGTGAGTATGCGAAATACCGATCTGCTGCGGAAAGTATTTGCAAAGCAGGATAAAAAGTAAGAAACTCGTGCTAAATATGAATAAGAACGGCTTGCATCGCTTGGTGCAGGCCATTTTTATACCAAGATTAAAATGATTTTCAATGGATTGCCAGACTCACATCTTTAGAACCACTTTGCTTTGGCTATATTAATAGCCCTTACCACTTATTCATCCACGTTCACCGCTTACGCATCGTATATTGCCTTAGGCGGTCGCGCATAAGATCTTTGTTCCATCAACAAAAAGATGAACAAGATCATGAAACAATCAAGCGTATTTAACCCCAAATTTTCACGGAACATCCTTTCAAGTATGGCACTTGGACTGGTTATCTGTTTTTTACCTGCACCCAAACTTTCCGCGCAAACCTGGACGGGCGCTACGAATTTTGATTGGAATGTAAGCACCAACTGGAATCCGAACACGGTTCCCAATGCGCAATCAGACGTGATTATCCCCAATACATTTAAAAGTCCGCAAATCAATACGGGCGTCAATGCCTTTGCAAAATCTATAAAGGTATTGGCTGGCGGCGGTCTTACCATAACCGGAAACCTCACCGTCATCGGTTCACCCACGGATGGCATCAATAACCAAGGCTCAATCCTCAACCAGGGCCAGACCAAAATTGGAAATACTGTTGCCAATATGAACAACGGTATTTTCAATTCCAGTACCGGTGTTTTTAGCAATTTCGGCACCGTTAACATCGGAAAAATGCAGCATGATGGCATTTTGAATCAGGGAGCCATGCATAATTATGGCATATTAAACATCGGATATGATGCCATGATCGGCGCGAACGGCCTTGAAAACAATGGCACGTTCACCAACCACGTGAATGGCGCAATTTTGATCAATTATGCAAACAAGGGCATTTTAAACGCGGCCGGTACTTTTACCAATTACGCGGCGATCACCATTGGTGCTTATGGCCAAAATGCGAACCATATCACGGTATATGGAATTGATAATAATGCCTCTTTTTTAAATGATACGGATGGATTTATCTCGATTGACCGCACAGGAGACTATTGTTTGTACAATGAATCCAACACATTTTACAATTTGGGGACAGTAGAACTTGCGCAACTTTTCCCTGCCGTACAGGGCGCCTTTGCGAACCTCGCAGGCGCGTACATTACGACCGACCATTGCGCAATTTGGGAGGCAAACGGTTATTTGTCCAACGCCGGCGAAGTGGTGAACATCGGGTTTTTCAAATTAAATAATGTAGGCGCCACACATCCTAATATGAACACCGGATTGGTCTGGAACGCAGGGATGCTTGAAAACGTGACGGGCGATGCGATTCCGGGTAATTTCGCCAACACCGGGATGGTCGTTAAACCCAGCGACGCAGAATGTACGCTTTCTAATGCCCTGCAAATTGCAAGCGACAATAATATGATTGCCAACCCGATTTGGTATTTTGATGAAAACCTTAGTAATCCCGCCGGAAATTACAATCATACCACCAATACTTTTTCCCAGAATAATTTGGTACAGGGTGTCAACAAGGTTTTCTTTTCAATTGAAGAGGACGGGTATGGCTGTACTTATACCGTTTCAAAAACCATTACGCTGTTGCCCGATCACACCCCGCCAACAGTTGTTTGCAAACCGGCTATGGTCGAATTAAATGCAGCGGGCAGCGCCATACTCACACCGGCGCAAGTGCTTCAAAGCGCCGTTGATAATTGCAGTGCCGTGACTCCGCTTTCCGTAACGCCCAATACATTCAGCTGCGCACAAATCGGCCAATCTGTTTCCGTCCTGCTCACGGTAAGCGATTTGGTTGGAAACACAGCCAATTGCAGCACCTTTATAAAAGTGCTCGACACGGCGCCGCCGACCATGACTTGTAAAAACATTGCCGTAAACTTAGATGCAAACGGAAATGCAAGTATCACACCAAATCAGGTAGACAACGGCAGCAAGGACAATTGCAGCATTTCGTCTATGAGCCTTAGCCAAAGTAACTTCAGTTGCGCGCAAACCGGCCCCAATAGCATTGTACTTTCCGGCGTCGACCCAAGCGGCAACAAGGGCACGTGTACCGCCACCGTAACGGTGCGTGATGTTATGCCGCCAAAAGCCTTGTGCAAAAATGCGAGCGTTCAATTAGACGCTTCCGGTTCCGCAAGCATCGCGGCGAGTGCGCTCGACAACGGCAGTTCCGATGTTTGCGGAATTCAGATCATGAGCGTAATTCCGGCCACGCTGAATTGCGGAAATGTAGGAAACAGCACGGTTACGCTTCAAGTGACAGACCGCTCCAATAACACGGCGACTTGCACGGCAATCGTAACGGTGCGCGACCTGACTCCCCCGGTGGCGGTATGCAAAAACATCAACGTTTTCCTCGACGACGCGGGTCATGCTGTGATAACAGGCAGCAACGTAGACGGCGGCAGCACCGACGCCTGTGGCATTGCCAGCCGCAGCCTGAACCTTAACCAATTTGATTGCGGTCAGGTTGGCGCCACGCCGGTTCCCGTACTACTTACCGTGAAAGACCAAAGCAACAACCAGGCTTCCTGTACGGCGATGGTGTCGGTCAAAGACAACCTTGCGCCCACGGCTGTTTGTGAAAACACCACGATTAACCTCAATGCACAGGGAACGGCCACTGTTTACGGCGCCAACTTAGCCGGGAATAGTTTTGATAATTGTGCCGTCTGGTCGTTTACGCCAGTGGCAAAAAATTACACAACTGCCAATATTGGAACCAACAACCTGAGTATTACGGTCAAAGATTTTAGCGGAAACGGCGCAACCTGCGTGTCTCAAATTGTGATAAAACCATTCCAAGGCATCCAGGCGCCCGCTAATCGCTCATTGGAAACCGACGCAATTGCAGATTGGCATTTGTTCCCCAACCCTGCGTCTGATATCGTTAACATTCAGTTCCAATTGCATGTAAATCAGGTATATCAAGTTCGGGTGTTCGACCTGAGCGGCAAATTGATCCTGGAAAAAACGGAAAACGGTAGTGCAGGCGATAATCAGTGCAATTTAGATATTCAAACCTTAGTTTCAGGCGCCTATATCGTGCAATTGCAAAGCAAGGATATTTTCAAGACCATGAAATTAGCGGTACAGCGGGATTAGTCCGGCCTGGCATGAAGTGATGTAATTGATTGCAAGGCGGAAGGAACACATAAGGCACAGAAAAAGCACAGATTTAATGGATTTTCGGATCCGGTCATCTGTGCTTTTTCTGTGCCTTATGTGCTTTTTACATTGCGAAAGAAAACTGAATACAAATAATATTCTTTTTAATCTTTTAAGTCTA
>JBAXTB010000227.1:0-9536 GCA_037130425.1 Bacteroidota bacterium | reverse complement strand
ATTTCTGCCTTGGGATTTAAAGGCCAAATATTATCGCGATGCTCATCCGCTGCCGCGCTTGTGTCTTTTCGACCAAGCGCACGAAACGTGGGTGGCCAAGTATAATAACGAATTGATTTTAAGTAACTTAGCATCGAGCCTTGCGTGCGCTTGGTCGAAAAGACACAAGCGCGGCAGTATAGGAGCATCGTGTTCCAACCAATTTGATTTTGCTTCCGGCCACATTTCGCTTCCCCTTAAAACTTCACCTCCGCCGGCATTCCAATCTTCAAACTACCGTCATTAGGCACCGAAATTTTCATGGCATATACCAAGTTCACGCGCTCGTCCTTGGTTTGAATAATCTTGGGGGTAAACTCCGCTTTGGAGGAAACCCAGGTGATTTTTCCCGTAAAATCGCGCATGGTTTTGTTCGGCCCGTCGATGGAAACCTTCACGTCCTGGCCTACTTTGATGCTGCCGATTTGGTCGCCGCTCACGTAAGCGCGCAGGATCATTTTGTTCAGGTCGGCAATTTTATACAAGGCTTTCCCGAAGGCGGAAACTTCGCCCGCATCGGCAAATTTGGTCAGCACCGTGCCCGCGGCCGGGTTCACAATGCGGCATTTGGCTAATTGGTCTTCCATTTGGGCAATTTGTTTTTCCAAAGGCAATATTTCAGCCAATAAACCGCCTTTTTGGGTTGACAAATTGGCGTCTGAGGCACTGCGTTGCTCCAGGATCACGTCCATTTGGCGTTGAACCTGTTCGATTTGCGCGTTCAGATCATCGAGTTGTTTGGGCGTGGCGGCATCGCTTTTGAGCAAGTTTTCTACCCGCAGTTTTTCGCGTTGCAGGGTGGCGATTTGCTGCTTGGAAGCGCCCAATTGTTTTTCAAAAACGGCCAACTGTGTGCTGATTGCCGGGCTTTTGGCAGCTACCGCGCGAATAGAGGCTTTTAACTGCTCTATTTTCAGCACGATTTGTGTGGAATCAATGCGGCCGACGGTGGCGCCCGCTGCGAGTGCCTGGCCTTCTTCTACCTGCAAGGCAAGGATTTTACCTGATGCCTCAGCGCTGACGATGAGTTCATCGGCTTCAAAATTGCCGTACGCATCGGCTTTGGGGCCCGATTTTTGGCAGGAGAAGGTGGTGAGGGTGATTAGTAGCCCAAGAAGAAGAATATGTGTTTTCATTGTCAAAATTTTACATTTTCGTTAAAAATAGATTTGGTTTATTGGTTGCAGCTACTGCTTAATGGTTTGAACCGCCCCTTGATGGGCAATGTCGTTGACTTAAGATTTCCCAAAGCCCCAAAGGGGCGAAATCACTAGAATTGGGCAACGCCCAATAAAAAGGACGAAATCATAAAAATTGGGCAACGCCCAATTTAAAATGACCAAAATCCCCAAACCAGACATAGCGCAAGTTGATGTCGCCCTTTCAGGGCTTAGATCTCGGTATGTATTGAATCACAGGGCTTTACCCTGTGTTACTGATGTCGCCCTTTCAGGGCTACGGAAAATCTTAAGTCAATAACATTAACCTTAATGATCCAGCCTAAGCCGCTATTCCCCCCGCTTTGCCAGCGCCAGTTCCCGCGCCTGCAATCCCTGTACCTCATGTGTTTTTTTCGTCAGTTGCGATTGCGTCAGAATATTTAACTGGGTCAAATAGTCCGTTGCGGTCATCACGCCGTTTTTCACCTGCGCGTCTGCGCGTTGCACGATGTCGGTTTGTAAGGCAATGATTTGGTCGTCTTGTTTCAGCAGCGATTGGTATTTCAGCGCATCTTCCTGGTCTTTCAACAAGTTTGCCCGCAAGCGTTGGTCAAATGCCACTTTTTGAACATCAATATTTCTTGCCTGTAAATCAAGCACTTGCGCGTCGCGTTTGCGGTTTCCCCAATCAATCGGCGTCCAGGAAGCCTTGATGCCGAGCAGCAGAAAAGGATCAAAACCGCTTGCAAAAAAGTTGAAAGGATTGGGGCGTCCTAAGCCCGTTTGGGCAAACACGTCAAGCCTCGGCTGCAATTTTTGGCGCAGCAAATCCTTGTTCAACATCAAATTTTGTTGCTGTAACGTAAACAAGCGGTATTCCGGGCGCGGCGCATCGGCAATACCCATCGGAAGCGCCGTTTTATTCGTGGGGGCAGCCAAAGCGAAATCCGGTTGCGCCCGCCCGATCCACAAGGCCAGCAGTTCCATCAGCGTTTTTTGATCGGCTCGGGTGCTAACCAATTGTTGATCGTTTTTGAACATCTGAATCCGAATCTGATCAGCCGTAGTGCGCAGGGCCACGCCTTCGCGGATGCTTGCTTCGGCTTGTTTCAGGCGGTTTTCAAGGTCGGTTTGGGCGCTGAGCAGCACTTCTTCCGTTTCCTGCAAGAGCAAAATCTTGCAAAACAAGTCAGTCACTAATTCGCGGAGTTGAAAGGCATCCACCTCGGTTTGGGCCAGGGAAATATCGCGTTCGAGGTTGCGCTGTTGCTTCAGGGTACGGTCGAGATTGCCGTCCCAGATGCGTTCATTAGCGTCCAGCGTTAGTTTGTACTGGTCTTTCGGCACCTTAGGGATCGACACGCCGGGGAATTTGATCGGCAGCCCGAACACGTCGCTTTGCCAGGTCGCTTGTCCGCCTACATTGATCCTGGGCAGATTATTACTTTCAAGGTCGCGGGTTTGCAAGGCCGCGATGCTTTCCGCCAGCGCTTTTTTCTGTTGCAGCGGACTGTTTTGCACCGCCAGCGCCCTGCATTGCGCCACGGTAAGCGTGTCGCTTGCTTGCAAATGGCCGATTTGCGCCAACAAAAGAGCAGAGAATAAAAGGTGTCGCATATTTAACGAAACGGTTTAACTATTTGGTTAACACAAGGTCAAAAAAAGGGGCTTCCGTCAATCAGGACGCAAAGCCGCAAAAACAAATTGCTTGACTACCTCCGTTCGCTCATCGTAAAACTGCTTCAATTCAGCAGAATCCATAGACAAAACGATACGCAGCATCGGTTTTCCGAGAAAAGGAAACACACACATGGATACCACATTGATCAGCAGGTGTTCAGGCTTGATCGGTTTTATTTCGCCCCTTTCAATGGCCTCTTCCACTTGTTTCAAAAATATTTGTGGTTTAGGGACGCCAATGGGCATAATTTTTTCATAAAAGGAGTCCGGATGCTTATTCATTTCAGAAACAATAAACAGCGGAACAAACGGATTATGATTAATCAAATTGATGTAAAAATCAATAAAACCTGCAATTTTTTGGTGAAGCGGTTCATCAGATTCAATGGTTTTTCGAATAACCGGAATTGCCCGGTTTATGATGGAGCGCGCCACCATCTCAAATAATTTCTCCTTCGACCGATAATAATAATGCAACAACGCCTTGTTCAAACCCGCCCGATCTGCAATTTCCTGCATTTTGGCGCCTTCCATCCCTTTTTGAATGAAAATATCCCGCGCTGCCTCAAAAATCCGTTGTTCGGTAGAATCTTCTGCCCCCAATCTATCTGTTTTAATCGATTCATCCATGTGGTTTAACCGTCTGGTTAATTTTAGGGCAAATGTAAGTAAACCCGTTTTACATTGTCAAGTAAATTTGAAAAAAAATTTAACTAAATGGTTAAACCTTAAAATTAACTTTTAACTAATAAATTCATTATCAAATATTTGCGTACTAAATTAAAACCCAAACTAACTGTGCAATTTTAAGCCTTATAGCATCCAGTTAAATATATTTCATAAAACATGACTCGACGTATGAACACAAAATTTTTTCTCTTCCTCGTTTCTTTTCTCGCTTTTGCGGATTTTATTAGCGCTTCCGAACCCATTTTGGCAAGTTCCGTTCCTAAGGAAATTACCATCTACAAAAGCGGTGCGCAAGTCCTTCGCAACGCCTCCGTCACGGTTCCGGCTGGTCGCTCGGAAATCGTTTTTAAAGCACTTTCCCCTCAAATCAAGGAAAATACCATCCAGATTAAAGGCGGTGACGCCCTCACCATCATGTCAGTCAGTTTCCGGATCAATTACCTGGAAGAACTGTCCAAACAGCAGGAAATCAAACAGTTAGAAACCCAGTTAAATACCCTCACCGACCGTATCGCGCGCCTGCGTAACGACGTGAATGTGTACAAACAAGAAGAAAACCTGCTGAACCGCAATCAGGTACAAGTAATCGGCGTGCAAAACAATCCGCTCAAAACCCAGGACCTCAAGGAATTAGCCGATTTCCAGCGCACACGCCTCACCGAAATGTTAGGCAAACAATACGACCTGGATCAACAAATCAAACAACTTGAAAAGGAATCCGGTGAAATCCGCCACCAACTTGATGCCCTGAATGCCCAACGCAATAACCCCAGCGGCGAAATCACCGTGATCGTAAATGCCGCCAAAGGCGCCGTGGGTAACTTCTGCCTGTCCTATTTTATCGACCAGGCCGGCTGGGAACCTTCTTACGATATGCGGGTAAAAGACGTGAATAGCCCGATCTCTTTGGATCAAAAAGCCAACCTGTTTCAACAAAGCGGCGAAACCTGGAAAGACGTCAAACTTCGTCTTTCTACCGGCAACCCGACAGAAGACAACGACTTGCCCACCCTGAACCCCTGGTTGCTGCGCTTTGCCAGCCCTCGTGCGCACGCGCAGACACAACATCTCGGCGGACGATTTCAGGTTGTGGGCTACGGACGCTACGGTGAGGTGAGCGGTCAGGTATTGGATGAGCGCGGAGAACCGATTACCGGTGCTGCTATCACAATAAAGGGAACTACACAGGGAACCAGGGCGGATATTAACGGTAACTTTACATTGAAACTTAGCGGCAACGCTGTTTTGGTCGTTTCTTTCATCGGGTATCCCAACTTTGAGCTCCCGACAAATATCAACGGCCAAGTGGTACAAATTTATTTGCAAGACAACTCGGCGATGCTAGGAGAAGTCGTTGTTGCATACGGTTTTTCAGCCAAAAGAAGAAGCGCCGAAAAACAAGACAACGACGACGAAGGCGAACCGCCCGTTACCGTACTACAACTCCCCACGACCTACCTCTACGAAATCGACCTCCCCGTGACCATTGAAAGCGATGGTAAAATACAAACCGTGGAAATCAAAAACTACGAATTACCGGCCGGGTATCGCTATTATTGCGCGCCCAAAATTGAAGCGGCCGCATTCCTGAGCGCTCAGGTTACAGGCTGGGAATCACTCGGATTGCTCAGCGGCGAGGCAAATTTGTTCTTTGAAGGTACTTTTTTAGGCAAATCTTACCTCGAATTTGCCAACACCAACGACACGCTCGAACTTTCTCTCGGCCGCGATCGCAACATAAGCGTGAGCCGCACGAAACTCAAGGATTTCACCCGGCGGCAGTTTATGAGCGGCAAAAAAGAAGACAGCCGTAGTTTTGAGATTGCCGTGAAAAACAAAAAAACACAGGCGATTACCCTCGTTTTGGAAGACCAAATTCCGGTTTCAACGAACAAAAATGTTACGATTGAGCAAGGCGAGATTTCCGGCGCCGCGCTCAATTCGGAAACCGGAAAACTAAGATGGACCCTCAGTTTAAAACCGGCGGAAGATAAAAAATTACGTTTCGGTTATACGGTGCGTTATCCCAAAGAAAAAATCGTCGTACTCGAATAATTGTCTTATTTCCCTTTTTAAATTCATTATAAAGAAGGGATAAATACGGTTTTTGG
This sequence comes from Bacteroidota bacterium, assembly GCA_037130425.1. GTDB lineage: Bacteria > Bacteroidota > Bacteroidia > Chitinophagales > Saprospiraceae > M3007. The sequence continues at coordinate 3,856 of JBAXTB010000227.1, read as the reverse complement.
GAAATTTGTTAAATATTATTTATAGCTTTGAGCAATAAATAATTCTGCCTCCAGATTTAAGTCGCAATGCTAACCAGATTGCCGATGCCCTGAAAGGGAGATTCCCAAAGCACTTGCCTATGATGTTCAGCCGAATTTTATTCGGGACGAACTGGCAAAACCGATGGATTATCAGCCGTTTTCCATCAATTAGTCCTATCTGCCAAATAAAGTTTTAAAAGATAAACAGCACTAGATTGAGGACAAATCCTCTTTTTAGTAATTAGTATTTTTGCCGCAAAAACCATATCACCTTATTAACAGCAGTGCATATACCATGACACAAGTCCGGCCGAAAGGCAAAATCAAGTTCGTCCCCCAGGAAAATAAAATGTTTTTTGTCACACTCAAAGGCAGGGTTGACGATTACTTCAAAGAATCCGGCATCTCGCAACACGCCGACGCTTCTATGGTTTTTAAAACCATTACCCTGTTTATCATTTATCTGGGCCCCTTTTTCGCCTTATTGTTTGTACCAATGCCTGCGGGTGTGGCACTGACCATGTGGCTGATTATGGGGATCGGTATGGCCGGGATCGGTATGGCTGTCATGCACGACGCCAACCACGGCGCTTATTCCAACAATGATGTTGTAAATAAAGTCATGAGTTTCTCCCTGAATCTGTTGGGCGCTTCTATTTTCAACTGGAAATTTCAGCATAACCTGCTGCACCATACCTACACGAACATCACACACATGGACGATGATATTGAAGACAAAGCGATTTTGAGGTTTTCACCCCATACCAAATTGAAATCAGTACACCGTTTTCAATGGATTTATGCGTTTGCATTCTACAGCATTACCAGTTTGTATTGGATCGTGTTAAAAGATTTTATGCAGTTTGCAAAATACATCCGCAACGGTGTGAATCAAAAAAGTAAAGCCGAAAACACTGTGGCATTTGTAAAAATCCTGATTATCAAAATCTGCTATTTCATTGTCATTTTCGGACTACCAATATGGGTCGGCGGCTATTCCATCGGCATTACGTTCCTTGGCTTTTTAGTAATGCACGCCGTCTCTGGAATTATCTTAACGGTCGTGTTTCAACTTGCCCACACCGTAGAAGAAACCAGCCACCCAATGCCCGATGCAAATGGCAACATTGAAAATGAATGGGCTATACACCAGATGAATACGACGGTGGATTTCTCTCCAGGCAACAAACTACTGTCCTGGTACCTTGGCGGGCTTAATTACCAGGTTGAGCACCACCTGTTCCCGCGTATTTGCCATGTGCATTACCCTACGATTTCAAAAATAGTGCAATCCACCGCCCAGGAGTTTGGCGTCCCTTATTTAGTCAATGAAACCTTTGGTCAGGCATTGCGTTCCCATTTAGCCACCCTGCGCCGTTTTGGCCGTTTGCCTAAATTAGAGGAAGCCATTGGTTAAGATGATGTTGCGTTTAGTATAAATCTCCTGAACAGCATTATATTTTAAAAAAAATTCGGATGTTTGCCTTACACAAGTCTGACATTCAATGAATTTGTTCCGCACCGCCCTGTCCGGCCTTTTGCTTTTGGTAGCATTGCCGTTTTTTGCACAAACCAAAGTGAAATCGCCGGATGAGTTTTTACCCCATAAATTGGGTGAAAAATTCACTGCACACCACCAATTAACCGCTTATTTCGACTATTTAGCCGCCAATGCGCAACAAACGATGCGCATCGAACAATACGGAACGACAAACGAAGACCGTCCCCTCAGGATGGTCTTCGTTTCAAGTCCCGAAAATATTGCGCGTTTAGAGCAAATCCGCGTAAACAACCTGCGCTTAGCCGGATCACTTCCGGGCCAACCCGACGTTTCCAACCCCATCGCCATCGTTTGGATCAGCATGAGCGTACACGGCAACGAACCATCCGGCTCCGAATGTAGCATGGAACTGGCCTACCGCCTTGCCATGCAAACCGATCCCCAAATCAAAGAATGGCTCAAAAATACCGTCGTCATCATCGACCCCTCGCTCAATCCCGATGGTTACGACCGGTATACCCATTGGAACCGAGATGTCAGCAATTCCATTAAAAATACCAATCCCGACAGCCGCGAACACCGCGAGCCTTGGCCGGGCGGACGCGTAAACCACTATTATTTCGACCTGAACCGCGACTGGGCCTGGGCCACGCAGGTAGAAACCCGCCAACGCATCCTTGCCTATCAGCGCTGGCTCCCGCAAGTACACGCCGATTTACACGAACAAGGTGTGGACAACCCGTACTATTTCGCGCCGGCCGCCGAACCTACCCACGATTATATTACACCCTGGCAACGCGAGTTCCAAACCCGGATTGGCGAAAACCACGCCCGCTATTTCGATCAGCACGGCTGGATGTACTTTACCAAAGAGGTTTTCGACCTGTTTTATCCTTCTTACGGCGACACCTACCCGATGCTCAACGGCGCGATAGGCATGACCTACGAACAGGGCGGCAATTCCTCGGCAGGAACCGCTATTAATATGAGCAACGGCGACACCCTTACCCTCCACGACCGTATCCTGCACCACCTTACGACCAGCCTCTCCACCATTGAAATAACCAGCCGCAACGCCGCCAAAGTGGTGGAAAACTTCCGCAGTTACTACGCTAAAACTTCGACCCAGCCCCAAGGTATCTATAAGGCGTTCGTGATTCGCGACATCAATGACCCGAACAAAATCAATACCTTATGCACCCTGCTCGACCTGCACCAGATCAAGTACGGCCGCGCTGGCGCTGGAATGTCGGGCGTAAAAGCCTTTGATTATCAAAGCGGCAAAGAAACCACCGTTTCCATTCAGCCCAACGATGTGGTTATCAGCGCCTACCAACTAAAATCTACCTTGTTGCAAGCATTGTTTGATCCAGAATCTCGTCTGAGCGACTCGCTTACCTACGATATTACCGCCTGGGCCTTGCCTTATGCCCACGGATTGAGCGCGTATGCCCTCAAAGAACGGTTGGAACCGAAGAAGCCGTTCGAACCGATGAAAGCGCCCACTGTGATGTTGGCGGCTTCGCCCTATTCCTGGTGTATCCACCGAAATTCCATCGCAGAAGCCGAATTTTTAAGCGAAATACTGCAAAAAGGCGTAAAAGTGCGCTACGCCACCAAGCCGTTCTCGGCAGCCGATCAGCAGTTTGTAGCGGGCGCGCTGGTTATCAACCGAGGCGACAACCGCAGCATCACCGCCGATTTAGATGGTATCGTGAAAACGGCTGCTGCGCGCGCGAACGTAACCCTGCACCCTATTTTTACCGGCTATGTCGGCAAAGGCAGCGATCTTGGTTCTGAAACTTTCCAATTGATCAAAACCCCGGAAGTGGCTATCGTGTACGGCGAAGACGTGGAAAACAACGAATATGGACAGGTTTGGTACTTTTTCGAACAGGATTTGAAATACCCCATAACCCCTATTTCCCTTGACCGTTTGCATAAAGTCGATTTTCACAAGATAAACACCCTCATTTTCCCCAACGGCAGTTACCACCTCACCGAGCCACAACTTGCGCAATTGCTGGATTGGGTGCGCAAAGGCGGTCGCATCATCGCTTCCGAAGGCGCTTTGAAGATTTTTGCCGATAAAGACGGTTTTGCCTTGAAAACGAAGGAAGCGCCTAAAAAGGACTCCGTATCTGCCCCGCTGCCCTTTTACGCGCGCGAACGGGCGGGCGTAAGCGACCAGATCCCCGGTGCAATCATGAAAGCCAAGGCCGACCCTTCACACCCCTTGGCTTATGGCATGGGCGACGCCTATTTTACGCTCAAAACCAACAGCGACGTGTACGAAATGCCGGATAAAGCTACGGCGGTTATTTATTTGGAAGA
>JBAXTB010000226.1:0-9550 GCA_037130425.1 Bacteroidota bacterium | reverse complement strand
CCGGCGGCGCAAAGTAGATAAAGTCAAGCACCGTATCGCGTTTCGACAAATCGACGGTTTTTCCGCCGGAAGTTTGAAACGAATTTTTGATTACCGGGTCTGAGAACTCTACAATGGAAACCGTCAATTCAACGGGCGGCAAATTGTTAAACGTATAATTCCCGGCTTCGTTTTTGACCGTTTGTTGTCTTTCCAGGCACCCGTTTTTTGACCGTACCTTCACAATACATACCGTTCCGGTTGGTAACGCCGGGTTTTCAATAATTTCTTGTTTGCAATTGCCGCCGGCAATAACGCCCGTGATTTTACGGGTGGTAACATCGTTAAATAAAATGCCGGCAATCGGACTTGAAATACTTGAAACATCCCAAAACGCAGGAATAAACACGTGGTTTTCAAACTTCGGCGTCAACGTAACGGTAGCGCCCGGATCAAGATCAATGACAAAACGGCCGACGGAATCTGTGAAAATAGCCGGACTAAACGAGGCCCCGTTTACCAATATTTCAACCTTTTCGGCAAAACAATCCGTGTTTTTGTAGCGCACGTACCCTGTTACGGCGATCGTGGATCGATCCACAAAATCAACCTGATCGACCGAGGTTACGCTTGGATTCAGGGTTACTTGCCGAGAACGTGGGAGAAATTCATGCGGCTCCGTTTTTTGGTTGGGGCTGAACGGTATCCAACTTGCGCCCAGAATGGAGCCATAAGGGGTGAGCAGCGAGCCGGCGTTACTCAAGCGGATGCCGCTACCCTCGTCCATTGCAAAATAAACACGCAAGCCTTTTTCCTGCGGATCGCGGGCTTTGTTGACGTGTTGCATGATTTGGGTTTGGCTGAGCGTCGTGTCGTACACCGCAATTTCATCTACCAATCCGCCAAAATAATCCACCTTGCTTGTGCCGTCCTGACGTGCGCCGACCACCCATTGCTGCAAGGTATCCGACCAGTTGCCGGTGATACCAGAGAAGGTATTGGCACTGATTAACATCCCGTTTTTGTAGGCCGTAATGACCCGACCGGCGGCGGTGCTGTCGATGGTAAAGGCTAAATGTTGGTACCCGGCGCCCAAATCTCCCAGGGGCGTTTCCGCGCCGTTCAGGTAAACTTTTAATTCATTCGTAAGCCCGTTTGGGGCCAGCATTAAGCGGAAATCATTGTTTTGCCACTTTTTTGAAAAAACGCACTGGGTTCCGTCCGGGCCGGCGCTGTTTACCCAAAGTTCAAGGGTCGACTTGGGCGTCAGGGAGAAGTCGGGCAGCAGGGCGTAATCCTCGTGCGCGCGCTCGAATTTCAAAGCCCGGTGCATATAAAAGAACTTGGCCGGTTCCGCCAAAAAGGTTAGCCCCGTACCATAACTCGCCGATTCGATGCGATAAAAACCGTTTTCATCTGATTTTCCGGAGGTTCGCACTGGCGGCCGATCCGTATCAAATTGAACGCCACAGAAATAAATTTTGGTTCGTTTAATCAGGTCAAAGGACTTGGTGCCGCGCTGCTCATCCATTTTCCAGTAATATTTCAAACCAGGCGTCGTGGATGAGGCGGTGCCTTCCATGACCTCGCCCAAATCAATTTCATCCAAACGGCGGTGGTAAATGCGCAACTCATCTAAACGCCCCTTCCAACCGCTAAAATTGGTTCGGCTGCCGAGGGTCAAATCGCTTGCCGAAGGAATTTCAGTCATCGGACTGATCGCCTTCAAAACGCCGTCAATGTACAAGCGACCGAATTGCGCCGAATAAGTCAGGGCAATATGATGCCAGCCGTTTTTAGTCGTGTCAGGGAACGCAGCAGATAAAATATTAGTTACGCCATCTTCCGAAACAGCAACGCCTTCCGAGCCGCTTCCGCTATCTAAAGCCCTGATATACAATGGGAAATTGCCCAATTGAAGAATGCCGGCGCCGGCTGGTGCTGATTCGGTTTTGATCCAGCACGTGATACTCCAGTCGGCGTTGCCAATCGGTAAAAAACTCTTATTTGAGTCGAGGCTTGATAATGCGCCATCGGTATCGCCGAATTTGGCCGAAAAACCCTGCATCGGCATTAACGTAACAATGCCGTTGGGTACCGGGCTACCGTTGATGGTCTGTATTTGCCCGGTTACCACGCCATTGGGCACCTGGAAACCCAATGCACTGCCCGGCGAGCCTTCTCCGTACACGTTTAGTCCTTTTACCGTGTACGTGTATGGTTTACCTGCTATGACGTTAAAATCATTGTAATTCGTTGTTTTACTGTCAACTGCGGCCAAAAAAACGCCATCGCGGAAGATCTTGAAACCATTGACGGGATATGGCCCCAAGGGATTGGGCGACCATGAAATCTGAATGCGGTCCAGCAATTCCCCTTGTGAAGCAATCACAAACGGCGGGCGCGGCGGCACTAAAAACTGGCCCCAATACCCGAAATTGCAGGCGTTTTTGTTGTTTCGGGCCGAACCTACGGCTAATTGCCCGATGGTCAGCTTCATTTTACGGGTGCTGCTCTTCATTTTGGTACTGTTCCCGTAATTGAAGAACGCCGAACTCGGCATGATGCCGCCGAAGGGAGACTGGTTGCAGAACGGATCCTGCGCCTGGCTGTAAAGCGCCGGCAGCGAAAGACACACAAGGAACAGGGACGCCAGGAGGCGTCCTGTAAATATCTTAGTCATCGTTAAACGAAAAAATGGCGTGAACGAATGGGTGAATTTTAGCGTTTTCCGAGCGCGGCTTCCAGTTCCTGGAGCCGTTTGGACATGTCGTTCAGGCGCTGTTCGAGTTCATTTGACAATGCAGCGCTTGTTTTTTCCGGTACCGATGCCGGTTTTTCGTTTTGCTTCAAAGCGCTGAGTTCAGCCGTCAGGTTGGCATTTTGCGCTTTTAATTCCTTGATGGCTGCATCCTGTGTTTTTAATACCTCTGTGACATAGAGGATCATTTTTTCGTAGTTAAAACCGCCAACAACTTTACCGTCATTTTCATATAATACTAAATTGTGCAAGCCGATACTATCCATTTCTTCGGCGATATAGCCTAATTCCCAATTATTAGGGTTACCTGGCCGTGTATATCTTTTCGGTTTGGACTTTAAAATCAGGGAAAAATCATCCGTCAATGGGGTAATATTTTCTTTATACCTGCGTGAAGAATTATCATAAGTTACTGCTCCGGTTTGATTATTCCATTTTAGAGGATACGTCCCCCCTCCAGCATTTATTCCACTAAAATAAATTTGATCTGCGGTTATCGTAATATTTGTGTTGGGACTCCCTCCTTTTAAAAGCACGCTCCCGTCGTTTACATAGTATCTAAACAAACCACCGGATGCGTCTTCTGTACCGTCATTTTTTTTAAAACAATAGCCCTTATCGCTTTTAATAAATACCTGACCATCGGTGGCCAGGTCCGTGCCCAACGTCACTTTACCTTGCAAATTGGAGATCCCGGTTGCAACCAATGGAGCAGACACCGTTACATTCGTTTCCACTTTCAAACGCTCCGTATTGTTGGTATAAAGTGAAACCCTGCCGGCTGTGGTTGAAAACAATCCGCCGTCGGTAGCGCCACCGGTTTGAAACGAATAGCCACCTACACCGGGACCGCCGGATTTAGCCGTAATCCAGTCGGCCTTAACTTTTCCTGTACTTGGGAACGTATTGCTTTGGCCCAGCAGCGAAAGCGCATAAGGAGAGTGGGTTAATAACGGACGCGGCGATAATTCTTGTCCGCCATTAATGCTTACACCTAACCAATAAACCTGATCGAAAGCTGCGGTGAGTGCCGTGCCGTTATTGCCGAGCACCACACTGTACACGCCGCCTACCGTTTCCACGCCGCTGATGCTTTCCTCCCAGGCTTTTTCAGCAGCAGAAGTGCCGGTTTCGGATTTCCACAATATAAACTTGAGCGTATAAACATCATCGTCAACAGCCGTGCCGTCCGTTTTCGTTAATATGCCCTGTACGGAAAGATAGGCTTGTGCGTTTGCGGAACTGATGACCGCAAAAAAGCAGCACAAAAAAACAAGGATGGCAAAGCCGGGTTTGCTCGTAAAATAACTTCTCATGATGTGGATTGTTTTAAAATGACTCAAATGCCTTTGGTACGGATTACAGGCAGCGCAAATATGGGCATACATAAAGGGGGAATACCATCCCGTTTATGGGGGAAAATCGTACCCAAGCGGGTAGTTTTGATCTTAAATAGTGGGAAAATCCTACCTACCGGGGTGGTATGCGTACGCAAAAATCTTGCGGTGGAAAGAAACCGTTCCGGAAATAAACCGCTTAACGATTCAAATACTCCGACGGCAATTTGCCGAAATGCCTGCGAAAAACTTCTGAAAAATACTTGACGTCCTTCACACCGACGGCATAAGCGGCCTCTTTTACCGTCTCTACCTGACGGGTTTCAAGTAAGCGGCGGGCTTGCGCAAAACGCAGGGTTTGGATGTAATCGTTGGGGGTCATGCCGGTGAGCAATTTGACCTTTTTGTAAAATACATTGCGCCCGACAAACAGGTTTTGGGCCAGCCAATCGGGGCTTAAGCGGGAATCGCCCACCGAGGCAAGTACCATTTTTTCAAGTTGTTCAAACCATTCACGATCCTTTGGACTGAGGGTTTCTGTCGGAGCAATATCCGGCTCTGATTCGGGCATCGCTTCGATTTCAACGCCCAGTTGTTCCACCTTGCGTAAGCGGGCATTGTGCAGCAAATTTTCAACCCGCGCCAGCAATTCCGCTTCTTCAAAAGGTTTGAGCAAATAGTCATCTACCCCAATGCGCAAGGCCCTTAGTTTATCGTGCAAATCCGCCCTTGCGGTAAGCATTATGATCGGTATTTGTTGAAACCGGGCTTGATTTTTAATTTGTTCCAGCAATTGGAAACCATCCATCACCGGCATCATAATGTCGGAAATAATGAGATCGGGCAACCTGGTTTCAAGCAAACTCATCGCGTAGCCGCCGTTTTCCGCTTCCAGAATTTCATAGCGACCCGAAAGCATCATGCGGAGGTAATCGCGGAGGCTGTCGTTGTCTTCTACCAGTAAAATGACATCCTGCTTTTCAACAGAATCAACCTGTTCCGCAGGCGGTATAACCGATTTTAGAACGGACAAAGACTCGGCATTATTTATCATTTCCCCAATCATAACTCGTTCATTTCCAACTCCAAGCACCTCTTTTTTGGGAAATTGAAAATAAAAACGACTGCCTATACCAAGGGTGCTTTCCACCCAAACGGTTCCGTCAAACAAGGCGGCGATTTCGCGGCTTAATGCCAGGCCGATTCCAGTGCCGCCTTCAATCGGGGCGTTCATTTGAGCGGTCTGATAAAAACGGTCAAAAATATGCGGCAAGTCATCTGCATGAATACCCCGTCCGTTGTCTTGCACTTCAATACGAATTTGCCCGTCAAGGTCTTCCACGCGCACGTTGACCATGCCTTGCGCGTGCGGAGGCGTGAATTTCAACGCATTGGAAATCAGGTTGTTAAGTACCTTTTGCAACTTGTCATTGTCGACCAAAACACGCAAACGCTCATGTGCTTTATATTCAAACACCAGTTGAATTCCCAAGCGTTCGGCATGACTTTCAAAAGCGCTTACCACCCGGCGCAGGTAAGGCTGTAAGGAAACTGCCATTTCCTGTAATTTCATTTTACCCGATTCCAGTTTGCTCAAATCGAGGATTTCGTTCACCAATTGTAGCAGTTCCTTGCTGTGTGTGTGCGCGGTTTGAGCGTAGTGCTGGTCTTGCGGTTCAAGTCGCTTGCGCTTCAACATAGAGTCGAGTGGACCAAGCATGAGGGTCAGCGGGGTGCGCAGTTCGTGGCTGACATTGGCGAAAAAGCGGTTTTTGGCTTCATCGAGGGCCCGTAAAGACTCTGTTTGGCGGCGGATCGTAGTCGTTTGCCGGTCTATTTCCGTTTCCAGAAATTGCTGATTTTTAAGGAGTTCCGCCGTGCGCCATTTGGACCAGCCCCAAACGGCTAAGGCAAGTAAACAAGCCACAATGAGCAAAAACCACCAGCGCAAATAAACAGGCGCAAGCACTTCAACTTGAATATTCAACTCATTTTCAGCCCAGGTTCCGTCGGCCGCCTGCGCGCGTATTTGCAAATGATGCAACCCAAGCGGCAAACTTGACAAGCGTAGTACCGGTTCATTCAAAGGCGCCCAGCCATCCGTCAAACCGTCAAACTTCCAGGAATAGCTTACCTTTTCCGGACTAAAATATTCCAGCAGCGCAAATTCAAGTTGAATGTAACGGTCGCCGGGATGTACCGTAATATGGTTGTTTTGCAACAAATCGGCCGCGCGGTTTTCCAATTGTCCGCTGCTTCCATCAAATACGCTGAAATCAGAAATAGTCAAAACCGGCTTGACGGATTCATTCGAATCGGTTGCATAAAATTCATCGGGATTAAATACGGTGATCCCATTTAAGCCCCCGAAATACAAGCTCCCGTCAGCGCCCTGGCAATGTGAAGTCCGGTTAAATTCGTTGTGCGTCACCCCGTCCGAAGTCAGCCAGGTATGACGCATTTGCAGGTTTTCTTTGTCAAACTGTACGATTCCGTAGTCGCTTGGCAACCAAAGGTGTTTGTGTTTATCTTCATAAACGGCGTAAATTTTACCGTTCAACAAGCCGTTTTTGCGAAAAAGCAAGGTTGCATTCCCTTTTTCGCCGGGCGTCCAGCGCATCAAGCCCGCGCCGCCGGTACCGACCCAGCACACACCATCATTGTCTTCATAAAAATCAATCAGGTTGTCGTATGGCAAATGAAACGCCCCCTTACCACCTGTCCAATAACGTTCAATATGTCCGTCGGGTTTTAGGCGATAATATCCCTCTGAGGTGCAAATACCGATATTCCCGGAACGTTCTTTCCGAATGGATGAAACATGCGCCTCGGCAAATTCCGGGCAAGCAGGGTCAGATAAATGTGAATATCCCCCCGTTAAGGGATTAAAAGCAATAACGCTCCAACCGTCGCCACCGAGGAGTACACGCGCAGGGCTTTCTTCCAGTATGGCCACGGCCAGCCCGTTCCACTGTTTTTTAAAAAGCGCGGGGCCAAGTAGTTTGCCGTCGGGACTTGTTTTAACAACAGAAGTATACCAGTAATTATCAATTGTCTTTCCAAAATCTGTCCAGATATTGCCGTCTCCGCTCGCTGCGATGCCAAAAGAATTTAAACCCGGCAATTGTGTTTCCATACCGGTTTTAAGGTCAATTAAAAAACGACTTTTAGGGGTATTTTCGGTATTAACCGTTAATAAACCACTTTTTTCAATAATACCCCGACAAGCATAACCACGGCCGCCAGGCACTTTTTCATTGTATAACAGCCTTTTAAAATAGTCCTTCCTAAGTTCCACGACAACCAAACCGAAGCCGGTAGCAAGCCATATTTTTCCACTTTTATCCACAAAAGACCAGAATATTTGCGCCCCATCCAGTTCTGGAAATTGTTTGCTTATATCCAAAATACATTGCCCTGAGCGGTCAAATATTTTTGGCAATTCTACATAAATCTGATCTTTTTCCGTCTGAAAAAACTGACGTGTGATATGGCTTTTGGAGTAATCGCACACCCCAACTTTTGAACCATCCGTAGTAAACTTCCAGATGGTCTGTTTGCCAGAAATAACTGGCGGAGATTCAGTTACATAAAACGAATTTCCTAAACCTGATGCGCTGAGCGATTTTGAAAAAAGATAAGCGTTCTTGGCAGGAAACCGTTGCAAAACGTTGGCGTTTTCGTCTATTTCTACCACGCCCCCATTGTTAGGCCCGCGACCGATAAAAATTCCCCAAAAAGTATGCTTTTCCGAGGCTTTCAACAAATAAAACGCATCACAATCCGGTATTTCAATAATTTTCGAACCTGTTCCGGGATGATAAACCAGGCATCCGCTGGGATTGGTTAATTGGAAAACAAGGGCGCCATCGGTTCTTCTTTCGGGCGGTGCGCACAAACGATTGAAAGGAACAGGGAATGGCTGGTCTTTCAGAAAAATATTGGAGGAAGTGACCTTTCCGGATACCGGGTTAATGATATCGATGGCATTCAGGTGCGCGGCAATCGCCCAAATATTCCCATTTGCATCTTCTGCTACAGCGCCTACTATATCGGAGCTCAATCCGTTATCTGCCTGGTTAAATATTTTGAAGCGTTGGCCGTCGAAACGAACCACTCCGCCATCGGTGGCTGCCCAGATGAATCCACGCCGATCTTGTATGACGTTTCTGACCAAGCGATTGGGCAGTCCGTCTTCCATGCTGTAGCGCAGGGCAAATGCGCGGTATTCCTGTCCGGCAGCGGGGTGGCTGTGGAAGAAGAAGGAGATAAAAAGGAAGAAAAGAGCGAGGAATTTCCCCATGATTCGAGTTACGCGCCTTGGCAGACGATTGAGGGGGGCAAAAGTAAAAAATTTACGGCTTACTAACGCTGGCAGGGTTAAACCCTAGCAACTTTATGAATCCCCTTTACAGAACGTTGCCAGCGTTTAACCCTAGCAACCTTACAGATAGCCCCCAACGGAACGCTGCCAGCGCTTAACCTAGCAACCTTACAGATAGCCCCCAACGGAACGCTGCCAGCGCATAACCCTAGCAACCTTAAAAAGCGTCGAAATCGATTTCAAACTTCTCCAAATCCGTCAAAACCTGGTTGGCCAGATGGTATTTTTTATATTGATCAGTATCGCCAAACCATTCTAATAGTTCAATCCGCCTTAGTTTGGTATCCAACTTAGACAAATGGGCATGATAGGAAGTATAGGGATACTCAATGAAATCCTCAACAAACCCGTGCTTTTGCGGATTGGTATGGATATAATAAACCAATTGAAGCAAGTGCGACTCATTTTCAACCGGAAGTCGGCGAAATGGTTTTTCAAACAGGCTGCCGGTGCGTTGGCAAGATCTGTTGATAGCCTGTGCATAACTATTGAAAAGTTTGGAAAACTGTCGGCTGACTAATTTGGAGGCGAGCGCCTCGTAATCAGGATCGGTTGGGCTTAAAGCGATACCTAACTTTTGGAGATGCTTCGTGTTCTGAAAAATTTCTTCCGCTGATCGTGTTTTAATCAGCAAATGGAAGTGATTATTCATGAGGCAGTAAGCGTAGGTTTCGACAACGGAGGGCATGTACTTGGCGTATTGCTGAAGAAAATACGAATAATTACGCGTTTCCTTAAACAGGCTTTCTCCGTTGATTCCGCGATTGTAAATGTGATAAAATACGCCGCAGGAAATAGGGCCGGTGTGCTTTTTCATAGTGTAAAGATTAAATGCCCCTAAAGTCGAAAGGGTTAAGCCCTGTCGGCATTAGCGACGTTACGTGTTTTGATGATGGATTAACAGTAAAACTAATTTTACCGGATTGTGAACAGTGCTGCTTGTGGAAAAGTTCCAGTACTTTGATTTTTTTATTTTTTAACGCTGGCAGCGTTCTTTCCATCACCGCTCCCTTGTCAGTCTTCGGGAATTCCGATTTGAAAAAGTTGCTAGGGTTTAACGCTGGCAGCGTTCTTTCCATCGCCTCCCTT
>JBAXTB010000225.1:0-9585 GCA_037130425.1 Bacteroidota bacterium | reverse complement strand
GCAAGCGACGGCGAACAGGACGGCTATGAGTTTGTTGTAAACCGGGGTTTTGAAAAATGCCTCACCCTCTATCCCAAGCCTGTGTGGGATGCCATCACGGCCAAGCTCAGCCGCCTCAATCGTTTTAACGACCGCAACCGGATGTTTATCCGCTCCTTCTACCTCGGAGCCAACCCGGTTGTTTCGGACAGCGCTGACCGTATTCTGCTACAAAAACCTTTAATGGATTATGCCGGCCTTCAGGATGACGCCATCCTGGTTGCCATGGACGACCGGATCGAAATCTGGTCGCCAACACAGTATCAATCCCTTGCTTCACTCGATTCCAATGAATTTGCCGACCTCGCCAACCAGGTGATGGGCGGCGGAGACGATGGCGTTGGTGGAAAAGACGAACCTAACATTGAGGATTTGTTCTAAGCATTGAGTCCGGGTTTGCTTCTCCCACGGAAGAAAGCCCTTTATACGCCAAAGCAATCGGGTTTAAATGACCAAGATCATTTGCAAAAAACGATTGCGACAGTGTAAAAACTCAGCGCCTAAGACAAAAACTCAAAACATAAATAGCAGAATATGTACCATGCACCCGTCATGTTAGAATTGTCAGTCGACATGCTGCGCATCCGTCCCAACGGTGTGTACGCAGATGCCACGTTCGGCGGCGGCGGTCATGCGCGACATATCCTGAGCAAACTCAATAGCGATGGGCATTTATACGCCTTCGATCAGGATGACGACGCGCGCAAAAACATGGAACAGCAGGAGTTCGCTCAAAATCCTTCATTTCATTTTATCCAATCGAATTTCAGGCACCTGAAACGCCAATTGCGCTCGGAAGGTCTGCGCGTCGGCACGGTCGACGGCATCCTGGCCGACCTTGGCGTAAGCAGTTACCAACTCGATACCGCCGAACGCGGCTTTAGCTATCGCTTTGACGCTGAATTAGATATGCGCATGAACACCTCAGACGGCCAACGTGCCTCCGACTTGCTCAATACATACGATCTGGATGCCCTGCAACGTGTATTAGGCGAATACGGGGAGGTGCGCAACGCACGCACCCTCGCGCAGGCGATCATCAAACTGCGCGAAACAAATCCCTTCCAAACCACCAGCGATTTAGTCGATTTGTGCGGCAAAATGTACATGGGCGACCGGATGCGTTACCTTTCTCAAGTATTCCAGGCGCTGCGCATGGAAGTCAACGATGAGCTGGGCGCCCTGCGTGATTTTTTGTCGGATTCCCTTGAAATGCTGGCGCCGGGCGGCCGTTTGGTGGTTATTACCTACCACTCTATCGAAGACCGATTGGTGAAAAACTTCATTAAAACCGGTAATGTGGAAGGCGAGCAAAACAAAGACTTTTACGGCAACATCGACCGGCCATTTGTGCTGGTAAACAAAAAAGCGATTGAGCCGACGGAGGAAGAAATCAAAACCAACACACGCTCGCGCAGTGCGCAATTGCGCGTAGGGGAAAAAGCCATACCAAAATCCTAAAAACCCGGTAAAGCAATGGCAAACAAATTTTTAAACGCACTGAATGTAAGTCAAAAAACAACCGATTGGGTGTTTGAAAACTTCTCTTACCTGATGTTTGTCGGGTTTCTGGGCGTCGTGTACATCGCCAATGCGCATTTTGCCGAAAAAGGGGTACGCCGCATCCAGCAACTTCAAAAAGAAATCAAGGAGTTGAAATGGCAATACACCTCGATTAAAAGCGAAACTATGTACAAATCCATGCAATCCCAGATCGACGTCAGCCTCGAACCGGTCGGACTTGATTTGGAAAACAAAGGCCCTAAAGTAATCGTCGTTAAATAAGATCATGCTACTCAACATAAAAAACGAAGTCCTTCTACGCCTTTACCTCGTCGCTGCCGGGGTAGTGCTGGTGGCGTTCGTGATTTGGGGCCGAATGTACCAGATTTCGGTGGCCCAGGCTGATCGTTGGATTGCAAAAGCCGACAGCCTGTACATTAAATGGGTAGACGTGAACGCTGATCGGGGCAATATTTTAGCCGACGACGGCAGTTTGCTGGCCACTTCTTTACCGTTCTTTGACATACATTTTGACGCAAAAGCGGAAGGACTCTCAGACGAAATTTTCAACCAGAACGTCGACAGTTTGTCGTGGTTGCTTTCAACGTATGTGGATCAGCAGTTTACGCCGGGCGAATACAAAAACTGGTTGACGCAATTGCGCGCTGCCGACCCAAGCACCAAAGGCATTCGTTATATCCCGATTGCAAAAGACGTACCGTACAATAAAGCCTTGTTAATCAAGGACTTCCCGATGTTCCGACTGGGGCGTTACAAGGGCGGACTTATTTTTGAACAAAAACCAAAACGCGAACGGCCCTTTAAAATGCTGGCCCAACGCACCATCGGTTACACCCGCGACGGCGCACTACCGGTTGGTTTGGAAGGCAGTTACGACAATGTATTGGGCGGCGCACTCGGCAAACAATTGCGTTTGCGGGTTCCGGGCGATATTTACATACCGGTTAACGACTTAGCCGAAATTGAACCCAAGGCCGGCAGCGATGTCGTAACCACCCTCGACATCAACATCCAAGATGTGGCGGAAAACGCCCTGCTCAAAGCCTGCCAGACCCACAATGCCGACCACGGTTGCGCCATTGTGATGGAGGTAAAAACCGGCGCGATCCGGGCGATGGCCAACATAGGCCGCACGCCGGAAGGCTGGTGGGAAACCTACAATTACGCCATCGGCGAGCGCGTGGAACCCGGTTCCATGTTCAAATTAGCCTCCTTTATGGCTATGCTGGAAGACGGCTATATCGACGATTTTACGAAAAAAGTACCGGTTTACGGCGGAAAAGTAAAGATTTACAATGAAGAATTGGTGGACGCCGAGCCGCATGGGATGGACACGATGACCATCAAACAGGTGTTTGAAAAATCGTCGAACGTAGGCACGGCTACCATGATTCAGGGATTTTACGGAAAAGGCAAAGCGGCCAATTTCGTCCAGCATATCCGCGATTTCGGCCTTGATTTACCCACCGGCATTGCCCTCGGCGGGGAAGACGCGCCGATCATCAAAAATCCGAACGATCCCAAAAGCGAATGGTCGGGCACTACCCTGCCCTGGATGAGTATCGGCTACGAATTGCTGATTACGCCCCTGCAACTGCTGACATTTTACAACGCCGTTGCCAACGACGGGCGCATGATGAAACCTTATCTCGTAGAGCGCATTGAGCAATATGGCGAGGTGGAAAAAGAGTTCAAGCCCTCTGTAGTGAAACGCAGTATCGCGTCCAAAAACACTTTGGCTAAGGCAAAAGAACTGCTGAAAGCCGTGGTAGAGGAAGGAACCGCGCATAATATCCGCACCGATAATTACGCAATTGCCGGCAAAACCGGTACGGCACAGTTGAACTACCACAAATTCAAGGCACAGGCGGGCATTCGCCACCAGGCAGGTTTTTGCGGTTTTTTCCCAGCCGACAATCCGATTTATTCTTGTATCGTGGTGATTAGCGAGCCACAACAAGGCGGTTACCACGGGGCAGAAGTGGCAGCGCCGGTATTCAGGGCCATTTCCGACAAATGTTTTGCCATGAAAGCAGAACTGCATACGCCGGTAAACGCCGCCGACAAATCGAAACCCACGACCAACATGATGCCGAGCTTTGACGCCGGCAAAAAAGAAGATATCGCAAGCGCCTTGAAATGGCTTGACCTGGATTGGTACGACACTAAAAAGAACGACGAGGCCGACGAAAAAGACAGCAATAAAGACCTTGATTGGGGTATTTTGAGGGCCAACAACGATTCGTTATTAATGATGAACCGCTTTGTAACAGACAAAGCCCTGCCTTCTGTGGTCGGTATGGGCTTGAAAGACGCCATTTATTTGGTTGAAAACCGCGGCTGTCGCGTGCGCGTGGAAGGCGTGGGCAAAGTGCGGCGGCAAAGTCTGGCGCCCGGAACCCGTTGTGGAAACAATTCAACCTGTGTGCTTTACCTCGAATGAAAACGCTCTTTGACATATTATCAGGCGTTCAAACGCTTTCCGCATCGGGCGCTGATCCGAAACAGACCGTCATTTCCGGAATCTGCTTTGACAGTCGTGTCGTGCGCGCAGGCGACGTGTTCGTAGCCGTGCGCGGGGCTGCTTCCGACGGCCACGATTACATTACGACCGCCCTTGGAAAAGGCGCCGTTGCTTTGGTTTGTGAAACGATTCCGGAAGATATCGATGCGAATATTGCTACGATTCAGGTAAAAAACAGCGCCGAAACATTGGGGCAATTGGCTTCCAACTTTTACGAGCGCCCTTCAGAGGAGTTGAAATTGGTCGGCGTAACCGGCACCAACGGCAAAACGACCACCGTTACCCTGCTTTGGCAGTTATTTACCGCGTTGGGTTATCAATGCGGACTCATCGGCACCGTGGAAAACCGCATCGGCGAGACCATCGTTCCAAGTACGCACACCACGCCGGACGCGGTGCGTTTGCACGGATTATTGCGGGAAATGGCAGACGCGGGCTGCACGTATGTATTCATGGAAGTGAGCAGCCACGCCGTACACCAGCACCGCATCGGCGGGGCGCAATTTGCGGGCGCGGTGTTCAGCAACATCACGCATGACCACCTCGATTACCACGGCACGTTTGCGGCATACCGCGATGCCAAGAAGATGTTTTTTGACAATTTGGATAAATCCGCTTTTGCGCTTACAAACGCGGACGACAAGAACGGCCAGTTCATGTTGCAAAACAGCAATGCCGCCAAATACACTTACGGATTGAAAAAACCGGCCGATTTCAAAGCCAAAATCATGGAAAACAACCTGACCGGGCTTTATATGCAACTCGACGGTGAAGCTTTCCACGCGCGGATGATCGGCGAATTTAATGCCTACAACCTGACCGCCGTGTATGCCACCGCCCGTTTGCTGGGCGCCGACAAACTTGAAACCCTGACCGCCCTCAGCGACCTGCGCGGCGCAGAAGGCAGGTTCGATTATATCGTACACCCCACGAACGGCAGCATCGGTATTGTGGATTACGCCCACACACCAGACGCCGTTGAAAAAGTGCTTGAAACCATCAAAAAACTCAAGAAAAACCAGTCAAAAGTCATTACTGTGATCGGTTGCGGCGGTGATCGCGACAAAACCAAACGGCCCGTAATGGCCCAGGTGGCAGCCCGTTTCAGCGACTATGTAATCCTGACCAGCGACAACCCGCGCACCGAAGACCCGGCCGCTATTCTCCGCGACATGGAGGCCGGTTTGAACGCCGAAGACCTGAAAAAAACCATCACCATCGAAAACCGCGAACAGGCTATTAAAACCGCCTGCCGCTTTTTGGGAAACAACGACATTATTCTTGTGGCCGGAAAAGGGCATGAGAAATACCAGGATATACAAGGGGTGAAACACCCTTTTGATGATAAGGAAGTTTTAAAACGAATGATGCTTGCGTAAGCAATTGAACAAGGAACATTGAACAAGGAACATCCAGCAAAGGAACATCCAGCAAGGAACATCCAGCAAAGGAACATCCAGCAAAGGAACATTGAACAATTTTCAAGGCTTGCATCATAAAGACATAATAGTGGAGGGACTATTATTTTGAGCAGGTTGCAGGGGCGCTGTAAGAGTGCCCCGCAGCCAATTTTAACCCACGCGGTTAAAAGTTCAACATGAAAACCCCTTACACAAAAGATCAAAAACAAACGAATCACCCATTGTGCACAACATTTTATGCTTTATCACCTTTTTGAATATCTAAAAAAGCATTACGACCTGCCGGGCGCGGGCTTGTTCCAGTACATCTCGTTCCGGGCTGGCGTGGCCATGATTTTGTCGCTGCTGATTTCCTTGGTGATCGGCAAATACATTATCAACTGGCTGCGTTCGCTGCAAATCGGGGAAACCGTGCGCAACCTCGGCTTGCAGGGTGAAAACCAGAAAGCCGGCACGCCGACAATGGGTGGCATCATCATCATTGCCGCTACCCTGATCCCTTGTTTGTTGTTGGCGCGTTTGGATAATGTGTACATTTTGTTGATGTTATTCGCCACGATCTGGATGGCCACCATCGGGTTTATCGACGATTACATCAAGGTATTTAAAAAGGACAAAAAAGGCTTAAAGGGCATTTTTAAGGTCATGGGCCAGGTTGGTTTGGGCCTGATTGTGGGCATTACAATGCTGGTAAACGACGAAGTGGTGGTGCGCATGGAACCCGAAGCGGCGCAGCTGCACGGCTATAAAGTGATGAACACCGTTTTTATCAAAGATGCGAATAAAGCAAACACATACAAGGAGTTAGTACACGTAAAAGCGCCGATTACCAACGTGCCGTTTTTCAAAAACAACGAATTGGATTACTCGCGGGTGCTGTGGTTTATGGGCGATAATGCTAAAAGTTTGGTGTGGATCGTGTTTGTCATTATGACTATATTGGTGATAACGGCGGTGAGCAACGGCGCCAACCTAACCGATGGATTGGACGGACTTGCAACCGGCGTTTCGGCCATTGTTGTGCTGGTGCTGGGTATTCTCACCTATGTGAGCGGCAACTCGGTGGCGGCCGACTTTTTGAAAATTCTGTATATCCCGTATAGTTCGGAATTGGTAATTTTTTGCGCTTGTTTATTGGGCGGTTGCATCGGTTTTTTATGGTACAACACCTACCCCGCCAAGGTTTTTATGGGCGACACGGGCAGTTTGACGCTCGGCGGCATCATCGCGGCTTTGGCCATCATCATCCGCAAAGAGTTGCTCGTTCCCTTGCTCTGTGGCATATTCCTGATTGAAAGCGTATCGGTGATTGCGCAGGTTTGGTATTTCAAATACACCAAGAAAAAATACGGTGAAGGTCGGCGCATTTTCAAAATGGCGCCCCTGCACCACCACTATCAAAAATTAGGTCATCACGAAGTTACCATTGTCGTGCGTTTTTGGATTATACAAATCCTGTTGGCAGTTATAACCGTTATCACCTTGAAAATCAGATAATTAATGAAGAAACCAATCGTCATATTAGGCGCCGGAGAATCCGGTTTGGGTGCTGCTGTGCTGGCAAATCAGCTGGGCTATGATGTATTTGTTTCGGATAAAAGCCCGATCAAAGCCGAATTCAAAGCCGAACTGGAACAGCACCGCATTCCCTACGAGGAAGGAACGCATTCCATGGATAAAATTCTGAATGCAGGCGAAGTCATCAAAAGTCCGGGGATTCCTGAAAAAACGGAACTGATGCAGGCCATTCGCGCAAAAGGGATTCCTGTTATTGGGGAAATTGAATTCGGATACCGCCACGCCGGCAAATGCACCATCATTGCCATCACCGGCACCAACGGCAAAACGACCACCACCAACCTCACGTACCACCTGCTCAAACACGCGGGCAAAGACGTGCGCATGGGCGGAAACGTGGGTAAATCTTTTGCCGAATTAGTGGCCGAAGACTTGAAAAACAAACGTACCGACGATGCAACCCGCATTTTTGTATTGGAAGTAAGCAGCTTCCAATTGGATGATATTCAAAAGTTTAGACCCAATATTGCCGTCCTTTTAAACATCACCCCCGACCACCTCGACCGCTACGAAGACCAAATGGCCTTGTACGTGCAGTCGAAATTCCGAATCGCGATGAATCAAAAACGCGGCGACCTGTTTTTGGTCAATGCGGATGATAAAGAGATTAAAAATTTCCTTGAATCGAACCCAGGTGCAGTCAAATGCCGGATGGACCTCGTACGCAAAGCCGACCTGAAAAACGGTTACGTGCGCATCGGGCAAAAATTAGCCTTCGACATTTCAAGCACCGCCTTGAAAGGGCCGCACAACCTTTTCAACGCCGCTTGTGCCGTGCGCATCGCGCTGCGTCTCGGTGTAGAAGCCGCCCAAATTGAAGAAGGGCTTTTCTATTTCACCCCGCCGCCCCACCGCATGGAAAAAGTGACGGAACACAACGGCGTCACCTATATCAACGACAGCAAAGCCACCAACGTGGACTCAACCATGTACGCTTTGCAGGCCATGGATCGTCCGACCGTTTGGATTGTGGGCGGTGTGGATAAAGGAAACGACTACTCAGAACTAATGCCTTTTGTAATAAAACGCGTAAAGGCCATTGTATGCTTGGGAAAAGATAACAGCAAGATTATCAATGCTTTTAAATCATTGGAAAAACCGATTAAAGAAACCCATAGCGCGGAAGAAGCCGTTAAAACAGCCGCTGAACTGGCTGAATCTGGCGACACCGTGCTGCTGAGTCCGGCCTGCGCCAGTTTCGATTTGTTCCGCAACTACGAACACCGGGGCGATGCATTCCGCGAAGCAGTCTACAACCTTACAGAACCAACACTTTAATACAACGCAACACAAACCATGTCATTAGGAAATCGTATCGCAGCCGAATTAAGAGGTGATCGCAGCATCTGGATGATCATTGCCGTGCTGAGCCTGTTCAGCGTGTTGGCCGTGTACAGCGCGACCGGTTCCTTGGCCTGGCAATCGAAAAACGGGAACACCACGTATTATTTGGTTACGCATTTGGTACGCTTGGCTTTTGGTTTGTTGTTGATATACTTGGGTCATTTGATGCACTACCGACGATATCAGGCAATGGCGCCGTTTCTAATTTTGGTAGCAATACCATTGTTGGCCGTGACCTTGCTGTTTGGTCGCCACTTGAACGACGCCAACCGCTGGATTGACATTTTCGGATTTAGTTTTCAAACATCTGATTTTGCGAAAATTGCCCTGATTATTTACATCGCAAGGGAATTGACGCGTAAACAGGACTATATCAACAGTTTTCGCGATGCATTTATGCCAATCATCATTCCGGTAATTTTGGTTTGCGGACTCATTGCGCCTGCAAATTTGTCGACCGCGATGGTCTTGTTTGCGACTTGTATTGCCTTGATGTTTATCGGACGCGTGAGTTTGAAATACATCGGTTTGTTGGGCCTGCTGGGCGTGGTGGTTTTTGCCGGATTGATCGTACTTGGTCGTTTTCAACCCGACCTCGTGCGCGTAGACACCTGGGTATCGCGCGTGCAGGAGTACCTGCACAACCCCGACGGCGGCTACCAGGTACAACAGGCCAAAATTGCCATTGCACGCGGCGGTTTGGTGGGTGTTGGCCCTGGAAACTCTATTGCGCGGAACTTTTTGCCTTATTCTTATGCGGATTTTATCTACGCCATTATTTGTGAAGAATATGGTTTGTTGGGCGGCACGGCGGTTTTGGCATTGTACGTCATGCTATTTTTACGCACCGTCAAATTAGTCACCAAAAGCCCCAAAGCCTTCGGCACTTTCTTAGCCATCGGGTTAAGTTTGTCGCTGACCGCCCAGGCGCTGGCTAACATCGCAGTATCCGTGCATTTGGTACCGGTAACCGGTCTTACCCTGCCCCTCATTTCAATGGGCGGAACGAGTATGATCTTTACCTGTATTTCGTTGGGCATGATTTTGAGCGTGAGTAAATTCATCGAAGCGCTGGAGGAATAGGGAATATCGAATATCGAACAGATGAATATCGAATGTCGAAGGCCGAGGGAGAGGACGAGGGAATATCGAATA
>JBAXTB010000224.1:0-9602 GCA_037130425.1 Bacteroidota bacterium | reverse complement strand
CCGTTTTTGACGGGCAGGATGTTGAAATCCGTTTTTTTGAAAACGAAGGAGAAATTACCACAAACCGCCAATAAAAAGGCATAAAATATTATTTCATCGCTTCATTCAGCGTTTCGCCAACCAAACGGTGTCCTTCATCCATGAGGAATAAGCGGACATTTGGCAGCCCTTCTGTCATTTTTTTAAGCGTTTTAAACCGAATCATTTCGTCTTTAGTACCAAAATAAATATCTGCCGGCAAATTTGTCTCCCGCAATATGGCTTTAATCTTTCGCCGCCCTAAATAAAAAGAATTCAGCGCCAGCCAACACCCAAACGTCCGCCGAAACCGCTCCGGACGAGATAAATTGCTTGACAGAAAATGGTTGATAAGCGGTGGGACTATTTTTATTTTAGTACCAAACTTTAACAGATTCAGAAACCACCTTGGCTTTTTCAAAATGATAAACAGCAATTTTCTTACCCACATCGGTGTGCGAACGGCCATCGACATACCCTTTGTTTTTACTCCATCGGGCGAAAGCAGGTAAATTTTATCAAGCTGTCCTGCAAAATCCGGCAACATAGCCTGCACCAAACGGGCGCCGAAACTAAAGCCCATCAGAGAAAACCTGCTTTTCCCTTCTTCTTGCAGGATCATTCGAATAATTCCGGTCAAATCTTCTTTGCTAAATGTATGGCCCGGCCACTCCGTTTGACCGTGAAAAGGCCAGTCAATAGCAATTACGGTATATTTTTCTTTCAGCGCCTCTTTCAGCACAGCAAACATACGCGCCCGATCGCCAAAACCATGTAAGGCAAGCAACAACGCCGGGCCGTTTCCAAAACGCAGGCCATGGATACGCGCCTGCTTGTATTTGTAAAATGTCGATTCCACTTCTGATCCTGATGAAAAATATATGCGCGACGAATTTACGATAAAAAATCCAGCCCAGGGCAATTGTCAAAAGGCTATGTTCATTCGTCCACGCGGAACTTGAATCCAACCCCGTGAATATTTTCAATTTTGATGCGTTCATCCTGATTGAGGTACTTGCGCAAACGCGATATAAATACGTCTAAGCTTCTGCCTAAAAAATAGTCATCTTTTCCCCAAATCGTTTCGAGGATAAACGAACGCTTAATCACCTGATTTCGGTGTTCATTAAGCAGTTTGAGCAAGTCGGCTTCTTTTTGCGTAAGCGTTTCCGCATAATCATTGCAGGCAAGGTTCAGATTTTTATAATCAAACGCATAATCGCCAATGCCAACCGGAGCATTTCCTTTTAAGTTGCCGGTATATTTTGTACGCCGCAGGAAAATATCAATTTTCAGCAGTAACTCTTCAATGCTGAATGGCTTGGTGATATAATCATCGGCCCCAATGGTCAGGCCGTGAATCTTATCCTGCTTCATGCTTTTCGCGGTCAGGAAAATAATCGGCACCTGTTCATCCCGCTTGCGGATTTCCTGCGCCAAGGTAAATCCGTCCACTTCCGGCAGCATGACATCAAGAATGCAAAGGTCAAAGCGCTGGTTGGCCCTGATTACGTCCATCGCTTTACGCCCGTCTTCGCAATACGTTACTTCGTACCCATTAAGTTCAAGGTTGTCGCGCGTGACGAAGCTTAGGCTTTCGTCATCCTCTACATATAATAGGTGTGCTTTTTTGTCGGCCATATCAATCACTGGGGTAGTTAAAATTAAAAAATATTAGACATCGGCATGGGTATTCAAACTGCAAACATGGGCAAACATAAGTAAGTTGATTGAAATGGAAAAAGAAAGCAGACAGAATCGGGCATAACCATCATAATTTCAACATATTTTAGGCTGAATGTCAATTCTTAATCTATTCTGCCACTTTACGCATCATCATCAATCCGTCGCGCAAGGGTAATAAAAAGTTTTCCACCCTGGAATCGGCGTGTACGGCATCATTGAATTGCCGCAGTACCTGGGCCGTTTGATCTTTTTGGTCATCGCCTGCAACTTTGCCGTCCCATAAAACATTATCGGCAATCAGGAACCCGCCGAGCCTTGTTTTTGTTAACGCTAATTCAAAGTGTTTGGCGTAGTCGAGTTTACCGGCATCAATAAACACCAGATCAAAAGTTTCGTCTAAACGCGGTATCACAGAAGCGGCGTCACCGAAATGCACCCGTATCTTTTCAGCAAGTCCCGCCTTTTCGGCAAAGCGCTGAATAATCCAACCTAATTCATCATCGGCTTCAATGGTGTGCAGAATACCGTCATCTGCCAGGCCCTGCGCCAAACAAAGGGCGGCATACCCGGTAAAGGTACCGATTTCCAGGATACGCTTCGGCCGGATCATCAAACTGATAAAACGCAGCAGTGCGCCCTGGTATTCGCCGGAAAGCATTTGCGGACTCAGGGTGCGTAAATGCGTTTCGCGTTCCAGTTCAGGCAGCACCGGATGCGGTGGGGTAGTGTGGAGCCGGCAATATTCAAAGGTATGGTCAGTCATGCCTAAATTTACAGGTTAAAATCGTGCTGCGAAGTAAAAGAAAGCTTGGCGATAAAAAGTTGAAAAATATTTTTCAAAATTGTTTTTCAGTTAACGACGAATGACTTACCTTTGCACTCGCTTTTCGAAAGGGGGCTTTCCTCAAAGAAATTAGTTGTTTGAAAGTTCAAAATTCTCCTTTTTAAAGGTCATTATACAAGCCACTGTAGCTCAGTTGGTAGAGCAGCTGATTTGTAATCAGCTGGTCGGGGGTTCGAGTCCCTCTAGTGGCTCAGTTTTAGTGTGAAAGTTCACACATCCATCGGGGGTGCGCCGGAGTCGGAGAGCCGGGCCAGACTGTAAATCTGGTGCTTAACTGCTGAGTAAGTTCGAATCTCACCGCCCCCACCAATTCGGCATGATTGCGCGTATGTTCGCATACGCGTAGTCATACCAACTTAAATGCCAGCCGTGTAAGCCAAGGCGTAGTATGAGTGCCTACCACACTCACCCTTACACCCCATACTCACACTGAATTGCGGTGGTAGCTCAGTTGGTAGAGCGTCAGCCTTCCAAGCTGAATGTCGCGAGTTCGAATCTCGTCCGCCGCTCAAAACTTTGCAATTCAGAGTTGGTGTGTACTTGGGTCACACCCACGTCCACACCAGTTCTGAATTGTGCAATTCATAGTGGAGGTGTAGGTGAGATGAAATACACGAACACGCACACCTACTCTGAATTGCCGTTGTAGCTCAGGGGTAGAGCACTTCCTTGGTAAGGAAGAGGTCGTGGGTTCAATTCCCATCAACGGCTCGAAAAAAATGTGATGATTAAATAATGTTGCAAGTGGTAAAATCGCAGAACAGTTTTTAACAACTGAACTTCGGATGCGCCATTTTTCACTATTGAAATGATCACATCATCACATTAACAATATTATCACTTCAACAAATTATTTAGTTAAACCAATGGCAAAAGAGACATTTGTCCGCTCGAAACCGCACGTAAATATCGGCACCATCGGTCACGTCGACCACGGTAAAACAACACTGACGGCAGCCATCACGTACGTGCTTTCGTCAAAGGGTCTGGCAAAGAAAACGAGTTATGATGCCATTGATGCTGCTCCGGAAGAAAAAGAGCGCGGTATTACAATCAACACCGCGCACGTTGAATATGAAACGGAAAAGCGTCACTATGCGCACGTTGACTGCCCGGGTCACGCCGACTACGTTAAAAACATGATCACTGGTGCTGCACAGATGGACGGCGCCATTCTGGTATGTGCTGCTACTGACGGCCCAATGCCACAAACGCGTGAGCACATCCTGCTCGCTCGTCAGGTAGGTGTTCCGAAAGTTGTCGTATTCATGAACAAAGTAGACTTGGTTGATGACCCGGAAATGCTTGAACTGGTTGACATGGAACTGCGCGAGCTGTTGAGCTCTTACGGTTTCGATGGCGACAACGCAAGCATCATTCAAGGCTCAGCCCTGAAAGCCCTCGAAGGCGACGCTACTTACGTGAAAAAAATCGAGGATCTGATGGATGCGTGCGACAACGACATCCCAGAACCAGAACGCGAAGTTGACAAACCGTTCCTGATGCCGGTGGAAGACGTATTCACGATCACTGGTCGTGGTACTGTTGCAACCGGTCGTATCGAACGCGGTGTGATCAACGTTGGCGAACCTGTTGAAATCATCGGTATGATGAAACCGGAAGAAAAGCCGCTGACATCTACGATCACAGGTGTTGAAATGTTCCGCAAACTGCTTGATCGCGGTGAAGCGGGTGACAACGCCGGTCTGCTGCTTCGCGGTATCGACAAAGAAATGATCAAGCGCGGCATGGTAATCTGCAAACCAGGCAGCGTTAAACCGCACAAACAATTCAAGTGCTCAGTTTACGTACTGTCTAAAGAAGAAGGTGGCCGTCACACGCCATTCTTCAACGGCTACCGTCCACAGTTCTACTTCCGTACAACGGACGTAACGGGCGACGTAAAACTGCCGGCTAACGTAGAAATGGTAATGCCTGGTGATAACATCGAACTCGAAGTTACACTCCTGAGCACCATCGCTATGGAAAAAGGTCTCCGTTTCGCTATTCGTGAAGGCGGCCGTACGGTAGGTGCAGGTCAGGTTACTGAAATTGTGCTGTAAGAATTCTAAGGTGTTTGGGTGTGTGCGTGCGTGTGAATGTGTTTAATTGTAGCAATTTTTACTACAACAAAATGCTTCTCATACACATACACACCCACACCCAATTAGGGGCATAGCTCAATTGGTAGAGTGGAGGTCTCCAAAACCTCAGGCTGCGGGTTCGAGCCCTGCTGCCCCTGCTGAACAGATTCGCTGAAAATTGCGGGTTGTTGGTTTTTAACCGACAATCGCTTTTTTTTCTAAAATAGTAGCATACCAACGACATTACAATCAGCCGGTCAATCGCAGACCATACAACGATTTGAAGATGGACAAAAAAATATCGCTTTATCTGAGAGAAAGTTACCATGAATTGGTGAAAAATGTATCCTGGCCTACAGTGGCTCAGTTACAGGAAAGCACAATCGTGGTGTTGGTTACTGCAGGAATGCTGGCACTCCTTATTTTTGGAATGGATGCGCTTTGCAGCCTTATTTTCAAAACCTTGTACGGTGTTTGGAAATAATTTTGTGTCAATTCAAATACTCCATTCCCGGTAACCATGAATCAAGAAAAGCATACGCAAACCGAATCAAGTACAGGCGAAACCAAAAAATGGTATTCGCTGAGGGTTATTAGCGGTAAAGAAAAGAAGATCCAGGAGCGTATTTTGCTTGAAATCGAACGTTCCGGATGGGGAGAATTTGTTTTTTCCGTCATTGTTCCTACCGAAAAGGTGTATAAAATACGGAATGGCAAAAAAGTAATGCAGGAACGCAATTTGCTTCCGGGTTACATTCTGATTGAAGCCTTTGGCCACAAATTAAACGGGGATGTCGCTAAACATATCAGCGATATACCAAATGTGATTCATTTTCTTGGAAAAGAAGTCCCATTGCCGATGACGCAGGTTGAAGCCAATCGTTTGCTTGGTAAAGTAGATGAAAGTTCGGAAGCAGGCGAAACGATGATGGAGCCGTTCCTGATTGGTGAAACAGTGAAGATCATTGACGGCCCCTTTGCGGAGTTTGTCGGCGATATTCAGGAAGTAAATGAAGAAAAGAAAAAGTTGAAGGTGGTCGTGAAAATTTTTGGTCGCGGCACTGAAGTAGAACTCAACTTTATGCAAGTGGAAAAAATTAATTAACAACGTCTATGATGCCCGCTTCTCCCGGGCTCGCTTCCACGCAGAAGTTGTTAAAGATTTTTATAAATCATTCAAATTCAGGGGTTTAACTCTGAAAAATTTGAAAAATGGCAAAAGAAGTAGACATTTATATCAAACTCCAGGTAAAAGGCGGGCAAGCAAACCCGGCTCCCCCAATCGGTCCGGCACTCGGTTCCAAAGGGGTGAATATCATGGAGTTCTGCAAGCGTTTTAACGCGCAAACGCAAGAGCAAATTGGAAAGATTCTTCCGGTAATCATTCAGGTGTATAAAGACAAAACATTTGACTTTATCATCAAAACGCCGCCGGCAGCCATCCAACTGTTCGAAGCTTCTAAATTAGCGCCGGGTAAAGGCTCTGCCGAACCAAACCGTAAAAAGGTTGGTACCGTAACTTGGGAACAAGTTCAGGCAATTGCCGAAAACAAAATGCCCGACCTGAACTGCTTTACGCTCGAATCTGCCATGAAAATGATCGCAGGTACAGCGCGCAGCATGGGTCTGACCATTTCCGGTACCGCTCCTTGGGATAACAATTAATTCCGATACCGCACCCTGTGCGATTCGGCAAGGGAGTCCCGCCCATCGGGACGCAAACACCTTAAAAGTATTTTTTAATGGCACAATTGACAAAAAAACGCAAAGCCGTTGATTCGAAGGTTGACAGTGAAAAGCTCTACACGCTTACAGAAGCGATGGGCTTGGTAAAAGATGTCAATACTACGAAATTCAACGCTTCCGTTGACGTACACGTTCGCCTCGGCGTTGATCCGCGTAAAGCAGATCAGGCCCTGCGTGGAACTGTATCACTGCCGCACGGAACGGGTAAAACCAAACGCGTGCTTGTATTTTGTACGCCTGATAGGGAAGCGGAGGCCAAAGAAGCCGGCGCTGACTTTGTAGGTTTGGACGAATACATTCAAAAAGTGACAGAAGGCTGGATGGACGTTGATGTTATCATCGCTACGCCGAATGTCATGGCTCAACTCGGTAAAGTGGCCCGTATCCTCGGTCCACGCGGTTTAATGCCTAACCCGAAAACAGGTACGGTTTCTAACGACATCGCATCTGCTGTTTCGGAAGTAAAAAAAGGTAAAATTGCGTTTCGTGTTGACAAATTTGGTATCGTACACGCTTCTATTGGACGTGTATCTTTCCCACCCGACCAACTGATTGATAACGCCCACGAGCTCATTGCCACTTTAGTGCGCATGAAACCGTCGTCTGCAAAAGGTGTTTACATGCGTTCCGTGTCCGTCGCCAGTACGATGAGCCCGGGTATTCACGTGGATCCTAAGTCAATCAAAGTCTAGTTTGTGTTTTACTGATTTATTCGATTTTAAATCGTTTTAGTAAAATTCAACAGAAATTCAACTCACAACGCACCATTTCAATATATTAAGAAATGACAAGAGAAGATAAATCGGTAGCGATTGCAGAATTGAAAGAAGAACTGGGCAATGCTCCGTTTTTCTATCTGGCCGACTCCTCCACGATGACGGTTGGTAAAGTCAACCTGTTCCGTCGTAAGTGCTTTGAAAAAGGGATTACGGTAAAAGTTGCCAAAAATACCCTGATTCAAAAAGCGCTTGAAGACGCTCCGGAATCAAAAGGCTACAGCGCCCTGTATGAAGCGCTGAAAGGCCCTACCACGATTCTGATTTCAGAAAATCCCAAAGCGCCTGCTCAGCTGATTGAGGAATTCCGTAAAACGGAATCCCATCCGTTGTTGAAGGCTGCCTATATCGACACTTCTGTTTACCTCGGTGATGACAACCTTGTTGCGCTGACAAAACTGAAGAGCAAAGAAGAAATGGTCGGCGAGATCATTGGCTTGTTGCAGTCGCCAGGCAAACGTCTTGCGAGCCAGCTCAAGGCATCCGGTGCAAAAATTGCCGGTATCCTCAAAACGCTGGAAGAACGCGAAGCGTAGTCGTTCCAATTAACAATAGGGTTATGGTATGATCTAAATCTCTTATCCTTTCCCGTACCGCATTGGCTTCCAAGTACGCACAATAAAGTGTTACAATTTTGAAAATTCCTTAGAACCGTTTTTCATTCATTTTTTGCAAATAACTTTTTAAAATTCTACAACAATGGCAGATTTACATGCAATGGCTGAACAACTCGTGGGTCTCACGATTAAAGAAGCCAATGAACTGGCCAATATTCTGAAAGATGAATACGGTATTGAACCGGCTGCTTCTGCAGTAGCTGTAGCGGCTGCTCCGGCAGGCGGCGGTGATGCTGCTCCAGCCGAAAAAACTGAATTCGACGTAATTCTGAAAGATCCGGGCGCAAACAAACTGAACGTGGTTAAAGAGGTTAAAAACCTGCTCGGCCTTGGTTTGAAAGAAGCGAAAGACCTCGTTGACGGCGCGCCAAGCCCGTTGAAGAGCGGTGTCAACAAAGCTGAAGCAGAATCGCTGAAAGCTACGTTGGAAGGCGCCGGCGCTGTTATCGAAATCAAGTAAGAATTGTTGGCTCCGGGTTCGGGGTGCTGCGCAAATGCAGATACCCTTGCTATTCAGACAACATTATTCTTGCTATTTCGACATGATGTTCGACTTCTACTATATTAACAGATAATTTACGATCAGGCTTAACAAGTCCTCCTGTGTGGTGGGATTGTTAAGCCTATCGTTGTCTGTATAGGGATGGATTAAAACTTTATCCCTGTAATTATTGTTAAGGAGTATGATAACCCCACCGGTTACGTACTCATGTCGGGTAAAATCCGACACCCGCCAACCAGCATTCAAGCATATTTTTGCAAAAAATGACCAATAACGGCATCTCAATCGGGGCAGTCCAAAAAGCAGGCGTACAGGAACGCGTGAATTTTGGCAAAATTCGCCTCGCCGGTCACTACCCTGACCTCCTAGAAATTCAGTTAAAATCGTTCCAGGAATTTTTCCAGCTGGAAACGACGCCCGAAAACCGTAACAGTGAAGGGCTTTATCGCGTGTTTCAGGAAAATTTTCCGATCACGGACGCGCGAAATATTTTTAACCTTGAGTTTCTCGATTATTTCATCGACCCACCGCGCTACACCATTGATGAGTGTATGCAGCGTGGTCTTACCTATTCTGTACCGCTGAAAGCCAAATTGAGGCTTTCTTGTAACGACGAAGAACACATTGATTTCCAAACAATTGTGCAGGATGTTTTCCTTGGAAATATCCCGTACATGACGCCCAAAGGCACCTTTGTAATCAATGGCGCCGAACGGGTAATTGTTTCGCAATTACACCGCTCACCAGGTGTGTTTTTCGGACAAAGCTACCACCCGAATGGTACCAAAATTTATAGCGCGCGGGTTATCCCGTTCAAAGGCGCCTGGATGGAGTTTGCCACGGATATCAACCTGGTAATGTATGCTTACATCGACCGTAAGAAGAAATTTCCAGTTACCACCCTGTTGCGCGCCATCGGTTTTGATACCGATAAAGCCATCCTCGACCTGTTCAACCTGGCCGATGAGATTGCTTGCACACGCGAAAATTTAGAAGGTGCATTGGGCCGCAAACTCGCCGCGCGGGTACTCAAAACCTGGACGGAAGATTTCGTAGATGAAGACACCGGTGAGGTGGTTACCATCGAACGGAACGAAATCATCCTGGAACGCGATACCTTGCTCGATGAAGAAAACATCGAACTTATCCTTGACGCCGGTACTACGACGATTATTCTTCAGCGTACCGATATCGACGAGGATTTCTCGATCATCTACAATACTTTGCAAAAAGACCCGACTTCGAGCGAACTCGAAGCCGTGACTTACATATACCGTCAATTGCGCGGAAGCGATCCGCCCGATGATGAAACCGCACGCGGCATTATCG
>JBAXTB010000223.1:0-9662 GCA_037130425.1 Bacteroidota bacterium | reverse complement strand
TTACAGGATGAATTTGAGACAGGTACTTATGTATTTCACACTAATGGAGTTTTACGGAGTAATGGTAATACACTACGTATAGGTAAATATTGGAATGTGCCTGACAACAGCGTATCCTATGGCACGCCAGAGCTTTTTTTGGATAACTCGACAATTTATTTTAAAACTTACAGTAGCGCTTATTTTGATACTTATGGTTCTGCTGCATTAGATGCCGACCAATCCAAATTAATATTTGAACAAGGGGGGAACATTCAAGATAATGGCCATAGTTTTTGGGATGTTACATTTAAAACATCTAACAGTGGCTATGCGGTCAACTGCAATATCTTAGGTAAATTGCTTTTCGAATCAGATGGGCAATATGTAGGAAATACAAACTATGTACATAACGCAGAATTTCGTATGTGGGGTGTATTCAATTGTAATAATACGGAGGTAGATTCAATCCTTTTTAAAGGAACGGGCACGATTCAAGGTACAAATAGTGTAGCGCACGCTGTAGAATTCAAAGGTTTAGGAGGAATAAATCAGTACCCCAATAACGGTGCTTGCTACGAAAACGGGAGTAATATTCAATTTGGGAAAGTCAGTTTTGAGGAAAATGGTTGGCTTTTTGGGGATAATACCTTTGATACGCTTACGTTCTCTCCAGGAAGAACATATACATTACAACCTAATCATGAACAGAGGATAACCCCTTTGGGTGATTTTATCTCCGAGGGTTTCGGAGGATTCCCAATTGAAATTAAAACTTGCCAACTCGGATCTCAAGCCAATCTCCACAAGGATGGCGACCCGATTTGCCTTGACTTTCTTTACTTGACCGACATTGCTGCAACAGGAAGCGGTTTTTCCTACGCAGGCGCGAATTCGGATGATGTTTACAATAATTCTGGTTGGATATTTGAAGCCTGTCCTTCATGTTTCACATCCTCCCCGCTTCCTGCACCGGTTTTGAGCGCGTCTAGTATAACCACTCCGCATTGTGGGGGGCCTGCAATCCTTATTTTAGCCAACTTACCGGCGGGTTATGAAGCAGTATGGTTTGATGCCAATCAATCGACGGAGTTATATGCGTCGACGAACAATCTTTTTCAACCGGCTATTAACCAACCAGCCATTTATTACGGAGCATTCCGAGAGTTGGCTACCGGTTGTTTGAGTCAGCTCTTGGAAGTGCAAGTTGTGCCTGTTGATAATCCCCCAGTTGCGGTTTGCCGGAATATTACTGTAACACTTGGACCAGGAGGAGATGAGGTTTCGATTAACGGCGCTGATATAAACAATGGGTCAAGCGATGATTGTGGAATCGCAAATCTGTATGTGAGCCCCAACACGTTCTCCTGCCCAAACCGAGGCCCAAATACTGTAGTTTTGACTGTTACGGATAATATTGGTAATACTGGTACCTGTACATCAACTGTAACTGTGCAAGAGTACCAAAATCCGATAACATCCTTGACCTGCAATGATTTAGTTTTTATATCAGCCGATCAAAACTGCCAACATTGTATTGGCTCAGATGAGATACTTGAAGGCGGCCCTTATGGCTGCTATGAAGATTATATTGTTGAATTAGACCGGCTTCCTCCATATGGCAACGGACCTTGGGTACCGGCATGTATACAACCGGCCGATATTGGCAAAACTGTTCAAGTCAGAGTAACAGATCCTATTACTGGCAATAAATGCTGGGGGTATGCACAAATTGAAGACAAAATCAACCCATCATGCCTTCCTCCGGCTGATATTGTTGTACAATGTGAAAGTTTCGACCCAACACTTCTTACGTATGAAATTCCCAATTTAAGCGACAATTGCTGTATGGACGTGACAAAAAACTATAATGGTCAGAGCGGTTTGGGGCATGTAGTTGATTATAGTCTTTTTGACACTGTTTGTAATAAAGGAACACTCACACGCATATTTACCGTTTTCGATTGTGGGGGTAATACAAGTCAGTGTACACAGATGGTTGTTGTAAACTATAATCAAAATTATTACGTCCGGTTTCCCGATGATACAATCGTCACAAACTGCAATAATTCAGGAATATATGGCGAGCCAATTTTTTTCGGCCAAGACTGCGAACTTTTGGGTATCAGTTTCGAAGATCAGGTTTATCCAATAGTTCCCGATGCTTGTTTTAAAATTGAACGTGTTTGGACCATTATAAACTGGTGTACCTACAACCCGAACCTGCCTTGTATAGAAATCCCGAACCCGAATCCGGTTTCAATGGCGAACGATCCTGAAAACTTTCCGGGACCAACTGTATCAGATTGCGATGCGCCTGCACCCTGGAATCCTACCATTGTGAAGATTAACCCAACGGACCCGACACCGACCAATTATTGTACATTTTGGAATGCAAATGCGAATTGCTACCGATACACACAGATTATCAAGGTCATTGATACACAAGCGCCTGAGGTCGTTTGCCCTTCAAATGTGGCTGTTGATTTAGGTTTGAACGGGACCGCGTCGGTTTCAATAAGTGATTTGAGTTTTACCTATTCGGATGCATGCTATGCCACAAACAATTTGGTGGTACTTCCATTCAATACACAGTTTTTTGATTGTGACGATGCCGGAACAACGCGCGAAGTTCAAATTCAGGTAACGGACCCTTGCGACAATACCGGGTCTTGTACCATTCAATTGGTTGTTGCGCCATCACTACGTTGTACGCCCACAGCCCTCATTACTGACCCATGTGTATGTAAAAACAATGCGACGACCCTTGTAAATGGCCAATTTGATGAAACCATTAAAATCGAATCTTTAACCGGGAAAATTTGGACGATCGTTTCCAACACGGGTTTGTACAATGCCAACAGTCCAACCCCACCGGTTTCACCAGTGTTAATCCCGTTAGGTACGACTTTTGCAGAAAACCCGGCAGAAAGTGGAAATTACTACCTCAATGGGATTCATGTGGATGCGCAAGGGTATTCCATTACTGCAAGTAGCGAATCGGGAGAAACGCTAACAATTGGAAACCAATGTTCTTACCCAAATCCAGTGATAACAACTGATTTTTCAGGGACATTCTGCTTGTTTTCCGATCCGGTTCCATTAACCGGAAATCCTGGAGATGCCAATATAATAAACCAGGGATTTACCATAAACGGTATTCCCGCCACAGTATTTAATCCTTCGCAAGGGGTAGGTACTTATGTGATTGAATACACTGTAAATGGTGGCACACCTAAGGCATCCGGCCCCAATGATCCGGGCTGCATCAGTTCTGTTCCGGTGGTCGTGGTTGTCAATCCTCCTCCTAGTATTCAATGCCCAAGCAACGTTACCGTAAATGCTGATCCTGGGCAATGTTCCGCCGTCGTTCAGAATTTATCGCCTATTACAAACATGAATGAATGTCCATCTGTTTTGACGCATTATGTTTTAGATGGCGGTGCGTTCGGATCCGGCAATGGAGATGTTTCGGGTTTCTCGTTTATAGTAGGTCAAACAACGATTCTTTATGCGCTAAACGGAAGCGGACAAAACACTGCGAGTTGTGAGTTTTCTGTTTTGGTCAATGATACCCAACCTCCGTCCATCACATGTGCGACAAATAGTGTCTTAAGCAATGATCCTGGGGTCTGTACAAGGCTGATTACCAATCATTTATTAGATGCGGTAGCAACGGATAATTGTCCTGGGAGTATTACTATTTCACATAATTATGCCCTTGCTTCAAGCAATAAAACGCTTTTTGGGGTTCAATTTCCGGTGGGGATCACGCCAATAATATGGACTGTAACTGACGGTGCCGGCAACACAAGCAGCTGCCTCCAACAAGTAATCATCCAAGACACCCAACTCCCCACCTTCCTCAACTGCCCAACCCAAATGCTCATGGTCGGCAACGATGTCGACCAATGCGCCGCCAAGGTCAACTGGCCCGACCCCGTGGCCTGGGACAACTGCGGCGTTCCCACCGTCATACAATTCAGCGGTCCGCTGTCGGGATCAAACATACCTGTTAGCCCCCTGCCGGATACCATCAAATACCGTGCGACCGACGCTTCGGGCAACAG
The DNA here is from genome assembly GCA_037130425.1 of Bacteroidota bacterium. Taxonomy (GTDB): domain Bacteria; phylum Bacteroidota; class Bacteroidia; order Chitinophagales; family Saprospiraceae; genus M3007. The sequence continues at coordinate 5,613 of JBAXTB010000223.1, read as the reverse complement.
CGCCGTTTGTACCTTTTTGGTGCGCGTGATTGATACGCAATTGCCTTCGATCAATGCCAATGTCTCCATTCCGGCAAACATCACGGTCGATTGCAATGCCGTGCCGCCGCCTTTTGTCTTGACCGCCAATGACGTTCATGACAACTGCACAGCGCCGCAAAACATCGCCATTACATTTACTCAAACCCTGACCCAGAACAACAACCCCGGTACCTGCGGTTTTTACACGTTCCAGATCATCCGAACCTGGAAAATTACCGATGCAGCGGGCAACATGCGCGCGTACACGCAGGTCATTTCGGTGCAGGACACGCAAAAACCGACGGCCGTTTGCAAAAACATCAACCTCACGCTCGACGATTTCGGCAACGCAAGCATCACGCCGCAACAATTGGACGGCGGTTCTTCGGATAATTGTACGCCTGCGGCAAATTTGCTGTTTACGGCGTCCAAAACTGCGTTCAACTGCGCCCAACTCGGCCCCAATGCAGTGACTTTTACGGTAACGGATTTATGCGGAAATACTGGAAGCTGCACGGCCATTGTTACCGTACAGGAAGGCAACGGAAAATGCATCCCCAAATACGATGTAAACGGCTCCGATCCTTGCGTTTGCCTCAACAACGCAACTACTTTAAGTGACGGGCAATTTTCAGAACTCATTCAAATTCAAGCGCTTGCGGGCCAAACCTGGTTGGTGGCTTCCAATACGGGTTTGTTTGCACCCAACAGTCCGAACCCACCCAATGCGCCCCTTCCGATCCCCAACGGTACGCTGCTGAGCAACGGCCTCATCGACGGCCTCGACAACGACCACGACGGCAGTACGGACGAAACTGACGAGCGCGTGTACTACACCTTACGCGCGCGCCACGTAGACGCGCAGGGTTACACGGCGGTACTGAGCGCGGGCGCCGGTTTGCAATTGAGTTTGGGCAATAAATGTTATTACCCGACACCCTATTTCAGCAATTTGACCGATCCGTTCTGCCTGAACACCGCGCCGTTTAACATTGCGGTAAATGAAATCAACAACGCGCAGGGTACGGTGAGTATTAAGGTAAACGGCGTTGTGACCAATACCTTCAATGCGGCGGCGCTCGGCGTTGGTTTTCACACAGTTACAGCCACCTTTGACGCCGGAAGCGCCCAACCTTTTAGCACGGAAAACGGCGTTACGGTCAACGGAAGCGACGCGTCGGCGCAGGCCGATCCGGGTTGCCGGCAAACGATTTCCAAGGTGGTGCAGGTGGTGGGCACGCCGAGCACGGTAGTCTGCAATGACCTGGTGTACGTGTCGCTCGACGCCGATTGTATGGAAACCCTGAACGCCGACGATGTGCTGGAAGGAACCTACCTATGCTACGACGATTACACGGTGGAATTGGACAAAATCCTGCCCTACGGCAACGGTCCCTGGACGCCGGCCACTGTAAATGCTTTGGATATTGGGAAAACGTATTTTTACCACGTGGTGCATCCGATCAGCGGAAATGTGTGCTGGGGCCAAATCAAAATTGAAGACAAATTAGCCCCTGCGCTGACTTGTCCGCCCAATATTACCATCGCCTGCTCCGAATCCACCGCCGCCCAGCACACCGGAAATGTAACCGTGCAGGATTGCAGCGCGACAAGCACCGTGCTGGATGATACCTACACCGATTTCGGTTTGTGCAGTTCGCCGCGCAGCCAGATTGTGCGCGCGTTTATCGTCACCGATGCCTGGGGAAACCAGGCAAGTTGCAGCCAAACCATTACGATTACGCCATTCGATCTCTCAACGGTGGTGTTCCCGGCCGATATTACTTTGAATTGTGAAACGACCTACCTCAATCCGGCGGCCTTAACGCCGATTAACACGGGCCGACCGACCATCAACGGCGCGTCTATTTTGGGCAGCGTGATGTGCGGGGCCAAAGTAAATTACACGGATACTTACTACCAGGGCTGCGAAGGTACCTACACGATTTTGCGGGTTTGGAGCGTGCTCAACGACTGCTTGCTGGTCGGGCCGAGCAACCCGATTACCCATACCCAACGCATCAAAGTGGACGATTTCGGCGGCCCGGTGTTCGATTGTCCGTCGGCTGTGATGGTGTCCACCGATCCGACGCAGTGCTGCGCGACGGCCGCTTTGCCCGACATGATTATTTCGGAAGGCTGCTCGCATATCTCTGATTTAGAGGCCAAAGTGACGGGTACAAACCCGGCCAACGGCAACATTATTACGTTCACCGTGTCCGGCCATTTGGGCGATTTTCCCGGCAACAACTACTGGACACCCGATACGCTTGCGATTTTTCCTTACACCCAATGCCTGCCCGTGGGCGTGTACACGGTGCAATACACGGCGGCCGATCAATGCGGCAATACCTCCAAATGCGCGTTTCAGATGACGGTGGCCGATCTCGTACCGCCGGTAGCCGCCTGCGACCAATGGACCCAGGTGGACCTCGGCGGCAACGGCATGGCCTTTGTGGATGCGGCTACGTTTGATGACGGTTCGCACGACAACTGCGCGCCCGTTGAATTCAAGGTGCGGCGTATGCAATCCAATGTTTGTCAATCAGATACGCTGTTTTACGACCAGGTAAAATTCTGTTGCTCCGACATTGACGATACCTTGTTGGTGGTGTTCCGCGTGTATGATGTGGATGTGCCTTCCGGACCTGTCACCCTGGTAGGAGCTTATGAAGGACATTACAACGACTGTATGGTGCAGGTGTTGGTAAAAGATAAAATCAAACCGACCTGCAACCCACCTGCGAACGTCACGGTGGATTGTGAAAACTTTGATCCCAGCCTTTGGGCCTACGGAACCGCCACCGCCGAAGACAATTGCTGCATTGATACGCTCACGGCAACGGCCAATTACGCCTTGTTTGATACCGTGTGCAACCGTGGCACCATCACGCGCACGTTCCGCGCTTACGACTGCGCGGGCCTGACGAGCCAATGCACGCAACGGGTAACGGTCAACTATTTGCAGGATTATTATGTCAAATTCCCGAACGATGTCATGGTGACCGTTTGCGACGGCACCGGCCTTTTCGGCGAACCGACTTTCTTTGGAAAAGACTGCGAATTGTTGGGCATTTCATTTGAAGATCAAATATTTACGGTGGTTCCGGATGCTTGTTTTGAAATAGAACGGACCTGGAAAATCATCAACTGGTGTACGTTTAACCCGAATCTGCCCCTGACGGAAGTGCCCAATCCGAACCCGAATGCGACCAGCGGCAGTCCGCAAAACCTGCCCGGCCCGATCGTTTCAGCGCCCGGAACCCTGGCGCCCTGGACGGCCACGGTTGTAAAAGTGCTGACGACTGATCCGGTTGCCACCAACTACTCGGTGTTCTGGGCGGCCAATACCAACGGTTATGTGTACAAACAAATCATCAAAATATTGGATACCCAGGATCCGACAGCGGAAAATTGTCCGGATACCCTCGTTACGTTTTGCGATGTAACACCGAACGATCCCTTGCTTTGGCGCGACAATTTCTGGTGGGATGACCTGACTGCCCTACACGATCTTTGCGAAGGTCCGACCGACCTGACGATTACGGCAACCGACGCTTGCTCTGGTTCAAACATCAACATCCACTACCTGTTGTTCCTTGATTTGGACAACGACGGCACGATGGAAACGGTGATTAACAGCGTAAACACAGGCATCGCAGGTTTGGGTTGGAACGCAGTTCCATTCAACAACTACCTAAGCCCGAACTACGGTGGCGGTACCCTCCGCGCCTTCGACGAACGCGCCGTACCATTCAACCAGAAGTATGGTTTTGCAATCCAAACGACCACGAGTGGTACGAAGAAAACAGCCTCTGTTCGTTGGAACACCCAACAGTCACAAAACAACTTCGTGGTTCCGGAACTGCCTTATGGCACGCACAAAATCAAGTGGTTTGTGGAAGACGGTTGCGGCAACGAATCGATTTGTGAATACACGTTCATCGTGAAAGACTGCAAAAAGCCAACAGTTGTTTGCTTGAACGGTCTGAGCGTGAACATCATGCCAACACAAATGATCCAGTTGTGGGCATCTGACTTCCTGAAATACACGGAAGACAACTGCACACCGGCCAATCAGTTGAAAATCGGTATCCGCAAATCAGGTACCGGCACAGGCTTCCCAGTGGATGGCAATGGCAACCCGATCACCAATGTGATCTTCAATTGCACCGAACTGGGCACACAAACGGTAGAACTGTGGTCGATTGACAAAGCCGGCAACGCTGACTTCTGCGAAACCTACGTGATTGTACAAGATAACAACGGCAACTGTCCGAATGTGAATGCTGCGAAAGTAGCAGGCGCACTCGCAACAGAAGCAACCAACGGTTTGGAAGAAGGTGCAGTTCAGATCGCAGGCAGCAGCAACGCCGTGCCTTCGTTCAACTTCACGACCATGTCGGATAACACAGGTAACTACAACTTCAACGCGATTCCGTTGGCATCGAATTCAACGGTCACGCCGGCGAAAGATGACAACCCGCTGAACGGTGTATCTACTTACGACTTGGTGTTGATTTCAAAACATATCCTTGGCATTGAGCCGCTGAACTCGCCATACAAAATGATTGCAGCGGATGCAAACAAATCAGGTTCGATCACGACGTTTGACATTGTTGAACTTAGAAAATTGATCCTGGGTATTTACTCAGAACTGCCAACAAACACCAGCTGGCGTTTTGTGGACAAGTCCTTTAACTTCCCGAACCCTGCCAATCCGTTCCAGACGCAGTTTGCAGAAAGCAAAGCGATCCAGAACCTGAATGCAGATCAGTTGAATGAAGACTTTGTTTCGGTGAAAGTGGGTGACGTAAACGGCACAGCGATTGCCAACTCGTTGATGTCAACAGATGATCGCACCGCAGGTACCTTGTTGTTCGATGTTAACGACCAGACAGTTCGCGCTGGCGAAACCTTTACGGTATCGCTCACACCAGCGCAGGCAAACCAAGGCTACCAGTTCACGTTGAATACCAACGGATTGGAAGTAGTGGACATTGCAGGTCTGAAAGGCGAAAACTACGCAGTGTTTGCAGGCGCAACGACCTTCTCGGTGGATGGCGACCAGGCACAAAGCGTGGTAACATTGACGCTGAAAGCAACGAAAGGTGGTAAAGTAAGCGAGTTGTTGTCGATTTCAAGCCGGATAACTAAGGCAGAGTCTTATAACAATGGTCAACGTTGGGACGTAGCCTTCCGCTTCAACAAAGATGGCGTACAAACGATCAGCGGTGTTGGTTTTGAATTGTATCAGAACCAGCCGAATCCGTTTGTGAACAAAACGGTTATAGGCTTCCATTTGCCTGATTCACCTGCTTCACCCGCCGAAGCTTCAGCGAAGGTGGGCGCAACGCTTTCAATCTTTGACGAAACCGGTCGCACGGTATTCACACAGAGCGGTAACTTCGCAAAAGGTTACAACTCGATCACGATTGATCGCGCGCTGTTGAACACCACCGGTATGTTGTACTACAAGTTGGAAACAGCAACAGATAGCGCAACGAAAAAAATGATTCAGACGAAGTAAAGAATAGCGAATAAAGAACGCCGAATATCGAATATTGAACGCACGATGAAATGCCGATTTTT
>JBAXTB010000222.1:0-9711 GCA_037130425.1 Bacteroidota bacterium | reverse complement strand
TTCACCAACTTCAGCACGCCGCTCTGCCCCTTTTCTCCCCGCAATACCGCAAAATACGTACCCGCCGGCCATTGCTCCCCGCAAAGTACCTTGCCTTTTTGCTCAGATACGTCTTGGCTGAGGACGATTTGTCCAAGCGTATTGCGCACTTCAAGTACCATGTTTTGGCTTTTGTTCCAGTCATAATTTACCAGGAATGCGCTTGCCGATGGGTTGGGGGAGGCGCTTAAAATGGCTTCCGGGTTGATATGATCTTTGGTGGAAACGATAGCAGGCGATACGGAGAACGCATCTAATGCAGCCTCAACGATGTGCGCGGTTGCTTGCTGGTCGCCGGTGGTAAATCGCACGCGCACATTGTCATTCAGGGAAATAAGCGACTTGAGGCTGAATTCGCCAGAGTAACGCCACGCACTTTCAGAGGTCGTCGTCGTGAACACAGTGGCTGTTTGAGTTCCATTGGTAACCGTAACCGTCAAATTGTCATTTGGGGGACTTCCCTGGCCGCCGCCATTGTAGAACCAGTACCAAAAACTAAGGGTTGCGTCCGAGTAAGCAGTCAAATTCATGGGCGGCGAAATCAGGGTAACATCACCATTGTCAACATCATCGGCGCCAGCCCCGCCACCGCCATTGCCGGTTACATAACAGTCGGTATTGTCATCAAAATCCACATCGTATTCCGGGTTGCAAAGTTCGCCATTCAGGTTGGTGCCGATCGGTTCGCCTAATTCCCATTGACCGGATGCGGCAATGCCAGTAGAAGTCCAGCCGAGATCACCCAGGAAATCATCATAGTAGCCAGGCTCAAACTGTATGGTGACCGTTCCGGTATTCGATACTTGGAAAACAGATTTTTTGAAACCCCAGGCAGATGCTTTATATACGCCTGCGGGGAAACAGCTCAGGTCAAAGCTGCCGGAAGCATCCGATTGAATTGAAACTTTCTGACCATTGCCGGTAACAAGGAAGAATGTATTTGCAATGGGCGCCTGTGTCACCACGTTAAAGGTGTTACAGTTAATGTTAACAGCATCGGCCACTTGAAGCGTCGTGTTGAGCGGCGTCACATTCCCGGCGCTTAAAGCCACCGTAAATGTTTGTGTTTGATAACCTTGTTTACTTATCGTAACGGTGTAGGTACCTGGCGCCGCGACACCGGTTTTGAAAGCGCCGCTTATTTTTGATGTTGCATTGGCAACAGGATCGGCACCTTCGATGGTAACAGTGGCATCTTTCATCGGTAGTCCGGTGCAGCCATTGAGGATTTGACCTTCAAGGTAGCAGGCGCGCACGTAGGTAGGCGTACATACGAACATTTTACCTGCGCCGCCGCTCTCATTCGGAATATTGGAGGCGATCAGGTTGCCTGAGGGCAAATAAGGATAAACGCCCCAGCAACCGTCAAATTCTCCATTGCCCTGCCAGGTATCGTAACGGGCTACCTCCACTAAGTTTTCGGGGCGGTGCGCATCAATGATAACAAAACCGTCGGTGTACCAGGACGTAATGGCGTAGTCGTTGAGAATGTGTACGTTATGTCCGATGGAATTGTTGCCATCGCCGGTTGAAACGCGGTCGAGTTCCTTGATGTCGGTTGGGTCGCTCACGTCGTAGGCTGTTACAAACGACGGATAGTCTTCGTCGGTGGTCAGAATGGTTTTGCGGTCGCTGAGCAGCCAGGTATTGTGGGTAAAAGAGCCTGGCGTTACCACGGTTCCGAGTACATTCGGATTTTGTTTATCGCTCATATCCACCATCGACATAAAGCCGGAGTTGATATGCGCAGCATACAAGGTATCGTTGTCAACATATCCGTCGTGGATATAACCGTTTGAGTTGTATTTACCGACGTATTTTGGGTTGTAAGGATCTGTGTTCAGTTCACAAATCACCGCGCCACCGCTGAACAGGTTGCTGCCGTATATGTACAGGAAACCCTTGGTCACGTCGATGTGCAAGGCGTGAATGGTGTTTAATGATCCATTAATAGCGCCGTCACCCTTGTAATAATGATAAACGCTGGTCGGAGTCGGGAGTGAACTCATATCAACGACTTGTACGCCCTGGCCGCCTTCCGACGTGACATAAGCGTAATGGCCGTACACCTTGATTTCTTTCCAAAGGTTATCCGGTCCCGGAATTTGTTGAATAGTGGTCGGGGCGTCCGGATTGGTAACGTCCACGATAATCAAACCCTTAGAAGCGCCTAAAAGTGCATATTCATGGCCGCCTTGGGCATAACCGCAAATATTGGCAAGGGTTTGTCCGGGGAATTCGAGGCTTGACCGAAATTGCATATTGAAATCTTGCGCAAAAACGGCTTGAACACCCGTCAGCAGGAGGATTGCCGACAGGGAAAATGACAGTTGTAGATTTTTCATGTAATGTAGCAAAATGAAATGGTGTGGTGACACGCGAGCGTATTTGCCTTACCCGAATTTTGGTAAAACAGGCAGCAAATGTACGCGAGCTTTACTGTGCCGTATCAAAGTTGGAGCACAATTGACCCGAATAAGCGGCTAATGCAAGACAATTTCTGCATTTCCTGCAGTCAACCGTGCCTGCTGCTCCCAAATTGCCTTATTCTGTTGGCGGCGTAGATTGGTCTCGATACGCGATTTTATTTGACAAATACCCGAACAAGCAGGCAGTCCAAAAGGAATACAAGGAGTAAATCAGCGCCGGTTTTACCATTTCCTGGCTATGCAGCATGGTGCTGGCGATTAAAAAAGCGAGCGTTGTGTTTTGCACCCCGCTTTCCATTGCCGCCGTGAGTCGGGAAGGATGATCCAAACCCATAAATTTCATCACAAAATACCCTAAAAACAAGCAAAATAGGTTCTGAATCAGGGCAAACGGAGTGATGGTAATAAAATCATGCAGGCTTAATCCTGCGCCGCCGCTGCTTTCGCCAACCGATAATTTAATGATAAAAACAAGCCCCAGCAATACCATCATAATATATTTGGCGGGCTTGCTGATCCTTTCCGAGGTCACCGGAAACTGATTATGCGTCCAAATTCCAAGTAAAGCCGGTATAATGGCGATGGCAAAAATATGCGCCATCGTATCGCCAATCGGAAGGTGGAATTCAGTGGTGCGCCCCAGAAAAACGCGCAAACCAAGGTTGGTAATAATGGGGATGGTAAACAGGGTAAGAAAGCTATTCACGGAAGTAATAGACAAAGACAAAGCGACGTTAGCGCGCCAGAGGTAGGCCAAAAAGCCGGAAGTCGCGCCGCCGGGACTGGCCGATAAAATGATGAAACCGACTTTGACTTCATCGGGAAGCGGCGAAATCAGGAGGTTAATCCCGAATGCGATGAGGGGCAACCCAATCATTTGAACTGCCAGGGCAGAAAAAAAGGCGCGCGGGTACCGAACGATTCTTGCAAAATCGGAAATTGATAAGGAAAGACCCACACCAAACATGACCAGGCCTAAGACAAAACTGATCGCAAAATCGACAATATGAGCTGCTGACAAAATGAATTATTTTTCGGTCTGGCAAATGTAGCCGCTTTGTTGTTTATTTACCACAATTATCGGTCGACCAAGGATTTGTTTTATGAAAATAACTGCTTTTTACATCGCGGAGGAACTGTCTATCAAGGACTTAAAGGCAAATTACGCTGGAACCTTGCTTCAGGAAAATCCGAATGAATTATTTTATCGGGTAGATGAAAATCAATATTTTTACGCATTCGACTACGGCGCCGTTGTTTTTGCAAATATGCCGGATGTGGATGTGAGCAAAAATCTTGCTTTTCTACAGCAATATTGCAGTGTTCCGTTGGCCGAAAAACTGCGTGATGATTTTGAAATCGTACTCAATCAGGATCACCAGATTGTATTTGGATTTGATCGACTGATTCTTCCCCGGCTTGATGAGAATGTAGCGCGTATTACCATGCTTTGTGTGGCGCATACCGTTTCGCTCGATTTCTACTCGCAACGCGCCAATTCACTTTTAAGCGAAATAAAAGTGCTTACTGCGCAACTCGAACGAGACGGTTCCATCAGCTTTACCCGCAAAAACATGCTGCGTTTTATCGGGCGAACCTTGAACAACAAGAATAGAATTGTTGAAAACCTGTTCATTTTCGATAGCCCGGATCTCACCTGGGATGATGAATACTTAGATAAAATATACCGGGGATTGGCCCGGACGTTCGAACTTCAAACCCGATTTAAGGAAATTGAATACACCTTTAAAGTGGTGGAAGACAACCTGACCGTATTCCGCGAACTGTATTTGCACCGGGAAAGCAGGCAGTTGGAATGGGTGGTGATTATTTTGATTTGTATTGAGGTGTTGGATTTGATCGTTTCGAAGTTTTTTCGATATCTGACACAATGATTTTACCACCATACAAAGGTGCTTAGATGTGGTACAGCTGCTTTGTTGTAAAACCTTAAAATAACTCCGGATGATTGTCCATCCATTCCCGCAATTCCCCAAAAGTTTGCAGCATCTTAGTGGTTTCTTCAGCGTTTAAACCCTGCGTTTCACAACGTTTTTGGAAAACCTCCTCGGTCGTGAGCGTGTCAAGGTTATCCGTTTCTACCACTTCATCTAAGGCTTGTCGTTTATACAAACGTTTGATACTCAGCAGTTCCAGATTCATGTTTTTGACAAAATCCTGCAGGTGCCGATCCACACCGGCGATGGTTTGATCGCCTTCTACTACCACTTCGACCCAGGCGGGAAACGCAGCGTCCGGCTCGTTTAAGTCCAACAATTTGGCTTCTACTTCCAGGAGCGTACCCTCCACTTTTTTCAATTTACGAAAAACGGGCACTGGAATTTCATGCACTTTTTGCAGGCCCTTTCCTGGTGCAAAATCGCAAATCAGTACAATTTTTTGATCCGCAATTTCGCTGAAACTCAAGGGGATTAAAGAGCCGCAATACCGTATATGTTGTTGTTTTCCAATCTTTTGCGGGCGGTGAATATGCCCAAGCGCCACATAGTCGAACGACGCTGGAAATTCACTTGCCGCAATATTTTCTAAGTTTCCAATGTAAATATTGTCCTGTCCTTCGCCAGCTGAGGCGCCCTTCGCATACAAATGTCCGGTGGCCAAAACAGGCGTGCCCGGAAATTGCTCGGTCAGCAATGCTGTTTGCAAAGCAATATCATGGTAATGCTGGTAAATACCCGCTTTGATCCGCGCGATCCGCGCCTCCATACTTTCGCCGGAAAGACTGATCTTGAAGTCTTTATCCCGCAAAAAAGGCACAGCGGCCACAATCAATTCTGGTTTTCCTTCCGGATCAGAAAGCGTAATGATTTCGTCGGTAAGATCGTCGCTTGCACAACCTACGACGTGAATTCCAAGGGCATGGAGGATTTTCTTGGGCGCTTCCAACTTGCCCGGCGCATCGTGGTTGCCGCCAATAATGACCACGTGGCGGCATTGTGTGCGGATGAGACGGGCTAAAAAACGATAGTACAACGTCTCCGCGCCGATGGGCGGATTGTTCACATCAAAAATATCGCCTGCTACAACCAGCGTTTCAATCTGCTCTTGTTCGATGGTTTGCAACAGCCATTCAAGGGCGGCGCTGTGCTCGGCCTCACGGCTTTGTCCCATAAACTTTTGGCCAAGATGCCAGTCGGAAGTGTGTAGCAGGCGCATAAAATCCTATTTTATCATTTGGGCATTTCGTTGGCGCACGTAGCCGATAAAATCCGTAGCGGGCGGATCGGTTTGGCCCAGGCTGCGCGCCATGGTGAGTATCTGGCCGCGATGGAAAGTGCTGTGTTGAATGCAGTGCAGGATGATTTCGGCGGTATTTTCGTTGTATTCAGCGCCGCTTGTGTGGGTGTAGGCTAATGTTCCGGTAAAATATTCATCCGGCTGCGCAAGTATAAAGTTGCGAAAATCAGCTGTATTGGCCATAAAGCCTTCAAACAATTCGGCATTGCTTCCTTTAAAGGTCGTGGCTAAAAAAACAGTTGGTGAAACGCCTTGTAAGCGGCTTAACCAAATTGTTTCGGCGCCCCAAATATGCAAAAACGTAAGCCTTAAGGATGGAAAGCTGGAAGGCATTTCTTTTGTCAACAATTCATCCGATAAACCTTCAAGCCAATGCGCATAACGTTGATTGGCCCAATGGTTGAATTTTGCGTATTCTTTGACAAGCGCTGTCAGATTCATAACGTATTGATTTACAGTGTTTTTTTAAAAATCTATGTTGCCTTTTCCAACAAGGCAATGTAAAATCCGTCAAAACCTTCATCCTGTGGCAAGATTCGTTTTTCTGTCATTAACTGAAAATCTTTTCCTGCCGGACTTGCCAAAAATGCCGTCACTTGATCCTGGTTTTCAGAAGGCAAAATACTACAAGTTGCGTACACCATGCGGCCGCCCGGTTTTAAAATAGGGGAGTAGGCTTGTAAAATTTCCTGTTGTGTTGCGCGCAGTTGTTCAATGCTTTCCGGCGTGAGTTTCCACTTTGAATCCGGGTTCCTACGCAAAATGCCCATGCCGCTGCAAGGAACATCCAGCAATAAACGATCGGCACTGTCGTATAGGCGTTTGATAACTTTGCGGTTCTCAATTGGCCGGGTTTCGATGTTGCCTACGCCGGCGCGTTTGGCGCGCGTGCGTAGCTCGTCGAGTTTCCAGGCAAAAGTATCGAGGGCAATGAGGCTGCCCTTGTTTTGCATCAGCGCTGCAAGGTGCAGGGTTTTTCCACCCGCGCCGGCGCAGGCATCTACTACACGCATGCCCGGTTCGGGAGCAAGTAAAGGCGCAACGAGTTGGCTGCTATAATCTTGCACTTCAAAAAAGCCCTTTTTGAAAGCGGCTGATTGGAAAATGTTTTGCCTGCGCTGGAGTTTGAGCGCATCGCCTGAGCCGACCAGATCGGCTGCGATATTTTCCGTTTCTAATAGTTTCTGTAAATCTACCCGACTGATTTTCAGGGTATTAGCGCGTATAACAACAGCGGCGGTTTTGTTGAGCCAGGGCAAGGTTTGGTCCCAAACTGCGCCAAGTTCCGCGGCGCCGCGTTCATCCATCCAGTCCGGAATACTTTCCCGGAACTTGCGGATACCGCGCAATTTGGCGCCTTGCTGTATGATTTGTTTGGGTTGTAATTGGTCAAATTCTTTCCAAAGCGGCAATTCCGCGCCCTTGTTTTGATCCGACAACAGATGAATGCCCACAATTTTCCAAAAGTCGCCTTCGTGCTTAGGCTGATGCCCCAGTATTTCGGTGTAAAGCCTGTAAAACCGCACAATATCGTAGGTCGATTCGGCAATAAAAGCCCGGTCGCGGCTGCCCGCTTTGGGGTTGCTGCGCAGCACGGTTTCGATCACTTTGTCGGCATTTCGTTCGCCGATAAAAATGGACTGGAGCGCTTGTACGACCGCGCGTACCAGCAGTGGGTGAAGTTTTTGATGCGTTGTTTCCGACATTGGCGCAAAGGTACGCCGGTTTTTTCCTACATTGGCTCGTTATACTTCGCGCTGAATATTTTTGTGCATGGCCTTCGGCCTAAGTTATTGACAATCAGCGCGAAGCAGCTGTTTTTCAGGCGGCGCTCAATATACTTTTTGGATATGCAATTTCACCAGGCGATTCTCCAAGTTGGTTCAGATGTTCGGCGCCTCACGCCGGGACGTTTGAACTCTTATGATGACTTATACGTTGATTTTCAACAAGATATATCAGGTCTTACCCAGCGTTTGAACCTGTTTATTCACCCCAAACAGGATGTCGTTATTGAACGACTTGAATTGCAATTTGTCCTAAACCTGCCCGCACAGGCGCGTTTTTTTGCAAACGGCTATCAATCCTGGAGTGAAAGCCGCTTCTTTTCTGTGGGCGAAACCATCCCGCGCCTGCGCCCGATCGCGCGTACACGCATGGGCTTTTACGGTGATGAATACATCAGTTTGGTTCCCAGAGGAAAAGGAAAACTACACGCGTGGACCTACGCTTATGTGGAACAGCCGGGCGGACAAATCACCTTGTTTGGCTCTTTGAATGAAAAAACCGGATTTACCCTGTTTTCTTACGATGCGGCAAGCGGAATATTGACCATTCGCAAGGATTTTGAGCATTTTCCCTTGCAACACTCCTTTCCGGCCATGGACATTTGGATCGGAACGGGTAAGGAAAAAGAGATGTTTGACTGGTATTTTGAACGTATGGAATTGCCGGCCATCAATGCGGAACCCGCCATTGGTTGGACCAGTTGGTACCGGCATTTTGTAGACATAGATGAAGCAAAACTCTTACATGATTTGGATGGATTTGCCACTTTGTACGCGGAAAGCGGCGTAAAGACCAAGGCGTTTTTTCAAATTGATGATGGTTGGCAAACTGCGGTGGGCGATTGGCGTTCTGTAAAACCGGCATTTCCCCAAGGCATGGCCTGGATGGCTGGACAAATCAGGGCGAAAGGCTTGTTGCCCGGACTTTGGCTGGCGCCGTTTGTGGCTGCCGGCCATTCAGATTTGGTGCGGCGTCATCCGGAACGGTTGCTAAAAGATAAAACCGGAAAGCCGATCAGGGTAGGATGGAACCCGCTTTGGAAAAACAAGCCGGGTATGTTCGGCCCAGGCGGCTGGTATTATGCACTCGATTTTTACAATCCGGCCGTACAGGACTATTTGAGTGGGATTTTTCATGTAATTCTTGAAAATTGGGGCTTTGAATTACTTAAACTTGATTTTCTCTTTGCCGTTTGTTTGGCGCCGCCGCCGGGTAAAAATCGCGGGCAGGTGATGTCGGAAGCGATGGATTTCTTGCGCAAATTGATCGGTTCCAAGAAGATGCTGGCCTGCGGTGTGCCTTTGGGTTCGGCATTCGGTTTGGCCGATTATTGCCGGATCGGGGGCGACATCCACGTGGGTTGGGAACATAGTGTGTTGGCGGCGTTGCGGCACCGGGAACGCGTGAGTACCATTGCTTCGTTGCGCTCTACGCTGAGCCGTTGGCAACTCAACGGGCGGGCGTTTCACAACGATCCGGATGTGTTTATCCTGCGAACGGAAGGGCAAAACCTGACGCCGGTTCAGCAGAATACCGTGCTGACAATCAATGCTTTATTGGGTGATTTACTGTTTTGCTCCGATGATGTTTCGGCCTACTCGGATGAGCAGCGCTGTGAAATATTGGAAGCATGGCGCTTACACGGCGCAACGGTAACGGCGGTTTCGGATTTGGGCGAAGACCTGTTCCGTATTGACTTTCAGGAACCGGATCAAAAAAAGAATGCCTACTGCGCTTATTGCAATCTAAGCGCAGTAGGCAAACAAGTTGGGCACAAACAAATTTCGCTGGCGTTGCTGCCTTTTGAAACCATGATTGTGGCCGTATATACTCCGTCGCAATAGGTTTTATGCAAATTATCTTGCAATGCAAAACTTATTGCTTTGGCGCATAAATCGAATCTTTATTGTGCCGTAGGTTCGGATGGATAAAACTTCTCCGCAAAGGACATTTGCAGCGCGGTTACTTTTTCGCTGCGTTTCCAACCTTCCGCCGCACACAGGTCATTGAGTTGTTTAGCCAATTTGGCTAAGTCCGTTCCCGGATATTTTTGCAAAATGTAGGCCCAAACCTTTTTGAAGTTCTCGTCAATGGCCATACTATTAAAATCATAAGTCGGCGTATTGTTTTCCCCATTGAGCAGGGCTAATGACACCCAATTTTGTGATTCCTGGGTGCGCGCTTTCAAGATAAAATA